>JACQEV010000368.1 GCA_016200385.1 Candidatus Methylomirabilota bacterium | reverse complement strand
TCGCCGCAAGGGACGCGGGATTCGAGAGGCTGGAGGTGGAAAAAGAGTATCCGAGGGTGGCGGAGATCCCCTTCGATTCGGATCGAAAGTGCATGACGACCCTGCATCGGGACCCGGCAGGCGGTTTCATCTCTTTCACAAAGGGAGCGATCGAGGTCATCGTGGAGGAATCCCGGCAGATGTTGACGTCGTCGGGTTCGCGTGAGATCCAACCGGACGAGCTCGCGAAGGTCAGCGAGCGGATGGCCGCCGATGGCCTGAGAGTGCTGGCCCTCGGCATGCGGCGATGGGAAGACAAGCCGGCGCTGATGACGGCTGAGACGGTGGAGCGCGAGCTGACGCTGCTCGGCTTCGTTGGGATCGCGGATCCTCCCCGTGAGGAAGCCCGAGAGGCGGTCGGGACCTGCAAGACCGCTGGCATCGTGCCCGTCATCATCACGGGGGACCACCCCGCGACCGCCAGGGCCATCGCCAGGCGACTGGGGATACTCGAGGACGGCGACGCCGTCATGACGGGGCAAGAGCTGGCCACCCTCTCGCAACAGGAACTTCAGACACGAGTGGGGCACATCCGGGTCTATGCGAGGGTTGCGCCGGAGCAGAAACTCAAAATCGTCACGGCACTTCAAGCCAGCGGGGAGTATGTGGCTATGACCGGGGACGGTGTCAATGACGCGCCGGCGCTGAAGCAGGCTGACATCGGCGTGGCCATGGGGATAACGGGCACTGACGTGGCAAAAGAGGCCAGCGCGATGATCCTCTTGGACGATAACTTTGCCACGATCGTCCGGGCCGTCCGGGAGGGGCGGAAGATCTATGACAACCTGCGGAGGTTCATCAGGTATGCCGTGACCACCAACTCCGGAGAGATCTGGACCATCTTCCTCGCGCCCTTCTTCGGGTTGCCGGTTCCACTTCTCCCGATCCAAATCCTCTGGATCAATCTGGTGACGGACGGGCTGCCAGGCTTGGCCTTGGCGGCGGAGCCTGAGGAGAAAGACGTCATGCAGCGCCCCCCTCGGCCCCCCCAGGAAGGGGTATTCGCGCACGGATTAGGCATCCATGTCATCTGGGTTGGCCTGTTCATGGGGGCCCTGACCATCGGCACCCAGGCATGGGCCTTCTCCTCCGGCTCCGCCCGCTGGCAAACCATGGTCTTTACCGTCCTCTGTCTATCCCAGTTGGCCAATGTGCTCGCCATCCGGTCGGATCGGGAGTCGCTATTCACCCAAGGGCTGCTGTCCAACAAACCGCTGCTTGGCTCGGTCGCACTGACCTTCCTTCTCCAAATGGCTACCGTCTACGTTCCGATCCTTAACAGGGTCTTCAGGACCGAACCCATGACCCCTCTGGAGCTGGGCGTGAGCCTCGTGGCATCTTCTGCTGTCTTTTTCGCAGTGGAGGCGGAAAAATGGTTGAAGCGGAGGAGCGGGAGGCCGAGGTTCTGACGTTGGCGCGCTGGAGAATTCCATGGGAGTCGCGGAAGGCAACTGTTCGAAAGGAGTGAATGCATTGTGACACCAAGATACCGGAAGCTGCTCGTGACCACTGATTTCTCGCCCCTCGGAAACGGTGCTATCGCGCACGGCTATGCTGTGCTGGCGCAACGCGGCGGCACCGTGATCCTTTGTCATGTCTTGGAGCGGCCTGAGCCGCCGAATCCGATGTACGCTCACTATTCGCCGGGGAGGATGCTTTCGCCAGAAGAGCGAGAGGCGCTCAGGCAGAGCGTAAGCACCGCATTAGAATCGCTTGTCCCGGCGGAGATGCGTGGAACGCAAGGAATAGTGACTGAGGTTCGGGTGGTGGAGGCCCCTGGGCCGGTCCACGAGGCGATCTGCCAAGAGGCAAAAGCCCTCGATGTAGACCTCATCGTGATGGCGTCTCATGGCCATTCGGGGATAGCCCGCCTCTTTCTCGGTTCCGTGACGGAGCGGGTGCTGCGCTCAGCCGATCGCCCAGTCCTTATCATTCGGAGCGTGTAGAGTTGGCTGATGCCGTTCCAACGTGATTCGCCGAGTTTGGGCGGCGTCCCGTATGACAATGGTCGGGAGCGCGTAGAACGGCAAGGCCGCCATAGATAGTTGGAACGGCACTAGCCGAAAATGGGCGATGTGACCATGTGCATTGTGACATGCACGAGGCTGGTCCAGACCCTGTGCCAGAGTGGAGCGACGGCCTCAGCTACGCGGTCAGCGGGATCCCTGCAAGCCGCTCCAAGATGCTCACCGGGGCCTGCTCGGGGCGAACGAGCGCCTGCCAGGAGACCAGGTCAAGATGCCTTGAGGCTCGGCCGGGGAGTAGGGAAGGTGTTGCCCCACTGTGACATTCAAGTCGCAGACCGGAAGGATCGAGAAGTATTCGAATTCTCGAATCTCTAAGAAATAAGCCGAGTAACTATGGGACACCGACGCCCAACCGTAAGCCTTCCGACGAATCGTTTGGTGTGGACTCGACGCTGACCTGGCCCACCTTAGTCCCTTATTCTCAATAGGTTACACTCGGTAAGCCTTGATCTAATCGGGCACCCTTGGCTGGCATAGCGCTTGCTCAACCTCCTGGTGTATGAGTATATTTTTTGGGTCCAGGGTTCTCAGAAAAAATGGAGGTCGGCCAACGTTCCGAAGTGGGAGGGGAGTATG
>JACQEV010000365.1 GCA_016200385.1 Candidatus Methylomirabilota bacterium | reverse complement strand
TGTTGAGAGAGCGATGGAACAGTTGACGCCGCGACAGATTGTGGCCGAGCTTGACAGGTACATCATCGGCCAAAAGGAAGCGAAGCGGGCGGTGGCTATCGCCCTCCGCAATAGATGGCGCAGACAAAGGCTGCCTGAAGAGCTGCGTGACGAGGTGGCGCCGAAGAACATCATCATGATCGGTCCCACGGGCGTGGGGAAGACCGAGATCGCGCGGCGCCTCGCCAAACTGGTCGATGCGCCGTTCATCAAGGTAGAGGCGAGTAAGTACACGGAGGTCGGCTACGTCGGACGCGACGTAGAATCAATGGTGCGCGACCTGACCGAGCTGGCGGTGGGCATGGTGAAGAGCGAGAAGGCCAGGGCGGTGCAGGAGCGGGCGAGGGAGTTGGCTGAGGAGCGGCTACTGGACCTCCTCCTTCCTACTGGCAGGTTTGCGGCACCGTCCGGATTCGAAGGGGCCGAAGAAACTGGCGCAACGACCTCCGCGGCTGAGACTCGTGAGAAACTCCGGAAGCGGCTGCACGAAGGGAAGCTGGATGATCGGCCCGTGGATCTGGAGGTCAAGGACCGGGCGCTCCCGATGGTGGAAATCTTCAGCAGTTCCGGCCTGGAGGAGATGGACATCAACATCAAGGAGATGTTGGGCAACCTCCTGCCGCAGCGCACCAAGCGGCGAAAGGTCAAGATCGGGGAGGCTCAGCGGATCCTGGCTCAGGAGGAGGCCGACAAACTCATTGACATGGATGAGGTGAAGTCAGAGGCGATCCGCCGCGTCGAGAACTCCGGGATCGTCTTCCTGGACGAGATCGACAAGATCGCCGGTCGCGAGACGACCCACGGCCCGGATGTTTCGCGGCAGGGCGTGCAGCGCGATCTCTTGCCGATCGTCGAGGGCTGCGCGGTGAGCACCAAGTACGGCCTGGTGCGGACCGACCATATCCTGTTCATCGCGGCGGGGGCATTCCACGTGTCCAAGCCATCCGATCTCATCCCGGAGTTGCAGGGACGCTTTCCGCTTCGGGTGGAACTGGCAAGCCTGACTCAGGACGATTTCGTCCGAATCCTCACAGAGCCGCAGAACGCCTTGAGCAAGCAGTATATCGCCCTTCTGGAGACGGAGGGGGTGAAGCTCGACTTCACCGAGGATGCGATTCTGGAAATCGCCTCCATCGCCAGGGCCGTGAATCAAGCAACCGAGAACATCGGCGCCCGCCGCTTGTACACCATCATGGAGCGGTTGCTCGACGAGGTCTCGTTTGAGGCGCCCACCATGCAGGGGGCGCGGGTGAATATCAATGCCGCGTACGTCCGGGAGCGGCTTCAGGAGATCGTGAAGAACGAAGATCTGAGCCGCTATATCCTGTAGCAAGGAGAGACCACCGGTGGGCCAACGGAAAAGGCTAGACGTGCAGGCCTCGATCGACAAGGCAAACATCCTGATCGAGGCGCTGCCGTACATCAAGGTGTTTGCTGGGAAGACCGTGGTGGTCAAGTATGGCGGCGCCGCCATGAGCGATGAGGAGCTGAAGCGATCGGTGGTCCTTGATGTCATCCTCATGCGGTACGTCGGAATGCAGCCGGTCGTGGTCCACGGCGGGGGCCCTGAGATCACGAGGGCAATGGAGCTGGCGGGCCTCAAACCGACCTTCGTCGGCGGCCTCCGGGTCACTGATCAGGAAACCATGAAGATCGTGGAGATGGTCCTTGTGGGCCAGATCAACCAGGAGCTGGTGGGGTTGATCAACCAGCATGGCGGAACAGCCGTCGGCCTCTCCGGGAAGGACGGCGGTCTGATCCTGGCGAAGAAGGCCGGCCCCGTGGCGGCCTCCAATCCGGGGTCCACCAGCGTTCAGGCAACCGGCCACGAGGTCGATCTGGGATTCGTGGGTGAGATTGTGGGCGTTGATGAGCGGATCCTCCGCACCCTGGAGCGGGATGGTTTCACGCCGGTGGTGGCGCCTACCGGCGTCGATCAGAACGGGGTGACGTACAACATCAACGCCGATCTGGCGGCAGGCGAGATTGCCGGTGCCCTGCGCGCGGAGAAGCTTGTGCTCCTGACCGATACCGACGGCATCCTCGATAAGGATGGCACGCTGATCCCTACCCTGACGCGCAATGGTGTCAAACGCCTGATCGCCGATGGGACCCTCGCGGGAGGAATGCTGCCCAAGGTCCAAGCCTGTCTCACGGCGCTCGACAACGGCGTCAAGAAGACCCACATCGTTAACGGTACTATCCCACATGCCCTTCTCCTGGAGATTTTCACGCCGGAGGGAGTAGGGACGGAGATCATCGGGTAGCGTCGATGTCCGCCACCGACGAATTGATGGAACAATCGGCTCGTTACCTTGCCAACACCTACGCCCGCTTCCCCGTAGTCCTTGTGAAGGGGAGGGGGGTTCGTCTCTGGGACGCAGAGGGCAAGGAGTACCTCGACTTTGCAGCCGGGATCGCTGTTGATGTCCTTGGCCACTGTCATCCCAAGGTGGTGCAGGCCATCAAGGCGCAG
>JACQEV010000367.1 GCA_016200385.1 Candidatus Methylomirabilota bacterium | reverse complement strand
GATACTCCCGCTGGATCTCGATGTCGGAGAACTCCTTGCCGCGCTTCAGTTTCACCCGGCGCTTGCAGGCGACGTCGTGGGAGATCTCCTTGATGGCCCGGACCGGATCCTCGAGGGCCAGGTCGCGCTTGATGAAGCCGTCCTCCACCATGGCGAGGACGATGGCGGTCGTCCCGACCTTCAGGTAGGTCGCGAACTCGGACATGTTCGAGTCGCCCACGATGACGTGCAGGCGCCGGTACTTCTCCTCGTCCGCGTGGGGCTCGTCGCGGGTGTTGATGATCGGCCGCTTGGCCATGGTGTCGAGGCCGATGAAGGTCTCAAAGAAGTCGGCCCGCTGGGAGAGCTGATAGTTACATGGCTCCGTGCCGTTCTCGGCCCCCACCTTGCCCGCGCCCGCAAAGACGACACGGGTCACCAGGAACGGGGCAAATCCCTGGACGAGCTGTTCGAATGGAAGCCGGCGGTCCATCAAATAGTTCTCATGATGGCCGTAGCTATTCCCTTTGCCGTCGGTATTATTCTTGTAAATGAAGAGTCGCTGCTGCTCCGGAAGGGTCAGATTGGCGGAGGCGAGACACATCTCGAAGATCCGCTCGCCGGCCTTTTCGTAGCAGACGACGTCACGGGCATTGGTGCACTCCGGGCTGGAGTATTCGGGATGGGCCCCATCCACATAGAGCCGGCCGCCGTTGCGAAGGACCTTGTTGATGGTGCGGTTGTCCTGCTGGCTGGGCTTTTCGTGCTCACCGCTCACCTCGAATCCCCTGGCGTCGAGGAGCGGATTCTCTCCGGCGTAATCCCACATCGCCTTCACTTCAGCGATGGCCCGATGGCTATTGATCAGCAAGATGGAGTTCGACACCGGATCGAAGCCCGACGAGTCCTTCGAAGTGATCCCGAGCTCGATCTCGGTTCCCATGATCTTTTCGATCGCCATCTTACCTCGTGAATGAAGCTCCCGCTTCGACGAAGGACACCAGGGAGGAGAAGACTCCGTCCAGATTTATCGGGGTCTCTTCCCACTCGCCCCGAGTGATCCCGAGACTCCTTCGGAAGATGAAGGGTCCTCCGCCGAAGCTACATCCAGCGTCATCTGCCAGCACATACTAGAAGGCTGATTACAGATAGTGACCAGTGGGGATCGTCTCGACCTTTCGGGACCGTTTCCCTTCACGGTCAAAGACGGTTCGGACATTGACAATGCGCTCGCTCCGCCGGCCTGCGATCTTGGCCCAGTCGTCCGGGTTGGTGGTGTTGGGAAGGTCCTCGTTCTCCCGGAACTCGGTCCGGACCGCGTCGAGCAGATCCTCGGTCGTGAGGCCCTTGACCCCCGTGGCGATCATCCGCTTCACTGCCCGCTTCTTGGCTCGCGTGCAGATCGACTCGATCATGGCGCCGGAGACGAAATCTTTGAAGTACAACGTCTCCTGCTGCCCCGAGGCATAGGTGACCTCCAAGAAGCGGTTCTCCGGCACAGTCGCGTACAGGAGCGTGACCGCCTCGGCGATCATAGCGGCCGCCGCCTTCTCCGGTGACTCGTGCGCGTGAAGGTCGCTCGCCGCAAACGGGAGATCCGGGGTCAGATACTTCGAGAAAATCTCCTGACCTGCACTCTGGTCGGGGCGGTCGATCTTGATCTTGACATCGAAGCGACCTGGCCGCAGGACCGCCGGGTCGATGAGATCCTGCCGGTTCGAGGCTCCAATGACGATGACGTTCTTCAGCCCCTCCACCCCGTCGAGCTCTGCCAAGAATTGAGGGACGATAGTCGATTCGACGTCGGAAGAGATGCCCGAACCACGGGTCCGGAAAAGGGAGTCCATCTCATCGAAGAAGATGACGACTGGCGAGCCCTCGGTGGCCTTCTCCTTCGCCCGGGAGAAAATCTCCCGGATCTGCCGCTCCGTCTCACCGACGTACTTGTTCAACAGCTCTGGACCCTTGATGTTCAGGAAGTACCCTTTGACCGTCTGGCCGGTCTTTTTGGCAAGCTGCTCTGCCAGGGAGTGGGCGACCGCCTTTGCGATCAGGGTCTTGCCACAGCCCGGCGGGCCATAGAGGAGCACCCCCTTGGGGGGCTGGAGTTTGTGTTCCCGGAAGTACTCCTGGTACAGATAGGGCAACTCGACAGCATCCCTGATCATCTCGATCTGACCGCCGAGGCCACCGATGGCGTCATAGCCGAGATCCGGAACCTCTTCAAGGAGCAGATCCTGGACCTCGCTCTTCGGCAACTTCTCCAGAATGTGCCCGGACCGGGGGTCGTAGAGTAGATGATCGCCCGCCTTGAGAGGAAGCTCCCGTAACGGCTCTGCCAGTTCCACGACTCGCTCTTCGTCGGCCCGAAGGCTTACAATGGCCCGACCTTCGTCGAGGCGATCTTTAAGCGCCACGACCTCCCCCTGCTCCTCAAAACCGGCAGCCTCGATGACATTAAACGCCTCATTCAGCAACAGTTCCTGACCTTTGCGGAGGTCTTCTGGCTGCAGGGAAGGATGGAGGTTGACCTTCAGCTTTCGGCCGCTCGTGTAAATGTTGGCCGTGCCGTCAGGGTTCATCGAGGAGAAGATCCCGTAGGAGCTTGGCGGTGCAGAGAGCTTTTCCACCTCCTCACGGAGGCTTTCTATCTGCTGTTTCGCCTGCTGCAATGCCTGAACGATCCGCTCATTTTGATGATGAGCTTGGCCCAACTGTTCCCGCGACTGGTCAAGCTTGGACCTGAGGAATTCAAACTCCTTCGGGGTCTGGTCCAATCGCCGTCGGAGGTGATAGATCTCCTCTTCGAGGGATTTGACCTGCGCCTGGAGAGCCTCGATCTCGCCCTCATACTGGGAGAGCTTTCTCTGGTACGATGTATCGCTCTTCGGAATCTGCTCGGAGAGTTTCCGCATCGTCTTCCTGAGGGAACTTAACTTCGTCGAGGCCTTGTCAGAGTCGCTCATTGCAGTCGAACCTCCTTGCGCCCTTGATCCTTCGATTCACTTTGGCGCTTCATGGTGCAAGGGCGGCTTCATGCTTAAGGCACTATATTACTGCCGATTTGTTGGCTGTCAAGTGTTATTTCCCCCAGCTCACACCGGAAAAATCCGCTTCGGAAGCCTTTTTTCGGCCTCTCCCCATGGCGTCAAGTAGTTCAGAGTTGAGCGTTCAGAGTTCAGAGTTGGATCGTAATTCCACCCGCCTTTTCCGTCCATGAACTATGAACGCTTTTCGATCTACTCTGAACGCCCTTTCTCTTCTCGAGGTTTGCCGTGGCGCGACATTGAGGCCATGTGGTATGTTAGAGCCGATCATTTCAGCAGGCTTGCTGAGTAAACAGCCTGCGTACGGGATGAGGATGCCACGGCGACGGATACGCAAATATACCCGACCTGCAACCCGCGTGCTTCTGATCGTAGCGGCCGTGGTCATCTCCTTCATCGTGCTCATGGTGTTCGCGCTGGGGTGGTGAACAGCGTTCATAGTTCAGAGTTCAGAGTTCAGAGCAGAATCTCAGAGGCCATGTCAGTCTCTGAACTCTGAACGCCTTTCGGACTACTCTGAACGCTCTTTCCTTCTAAGAACTCTGAACGATTTCGGGCCGACCATGAACGCTTTGTCCTTTCCTGATGAATTGATTTACAAACGCGCTTGGGAGAGATTATACTCGGCCCCGCTTTCGCGATCAGACGAAAGGTAGCGGCATGCCAAGCCTTGACCTCACACCGGCGGAATTACTCAAGATTTACTATTACCTCAAGCTGACCCGCGGCCTGGAGCAGCGAGTGATCACCCTCTATCGGCAGGGGAAGATCATCGGCGGCGTGTATATCAGTGCAGGGGAAGAGGCGATCGCCGTTGGGAGCGCGTCTGCGCTGGAG
>JACQEV010000389.1 GCA_016200385.1 Candidatus Methylomirabilota bacterium | reverse complement strand
TCCTCGATCTCGGGAGGCCGGATCGAGCCCTGTACGTCATTCGGTACGGCAACCTGCGATCCCCCCTGCTCTGGGATCTCATGAGCATCACCATGTATTTAACGGCCAGCACTATTTATCTCTACCTCCCCATGATCCCGGACATCGCCCTCCTGCGGGATCGCGTGGCGAAACGCCGTCGGCTCTACCGGCTCCTTGCCCTTGGATGGACGGGAACAGAGCAGCAGCACCGGCGTTTGGAGATTGGCATCTCGATTATGGCGATCCTCGTGATCCCGATCGCGGTGTCCGTCCATACGGTCGTCTCCTTTGTCTTCGCCATGACGATCCAACCCGGGTGGCACAGCAGCATCTTCGGCCCGTATTTCGTCATTGGGGCGATCTTTTCAGGGATCGCGGCCCTGATCATCGCTATGGGGATCATCAGAAGGGCCTACGGTCTCGGTCATTACCTAAGGCCGATCCATTTCAACAATCTCGGCCTCCTGCTTCTGGCGATGTCGCTCCTCTGGTTCTACTTCACCTTCGCGGAATATCTTACCACCTACTACGGCGGAGAGCCGAGGGAGATGGCGGTCTTCTATACGAAGCTATCCGGGAAATATGCTCCGTTTTTCTGGGCTATGGTGATCAGCAATTTCGTCATCCCCCTGGTCATCCTCAGCAACAGGAAGACTCGGACGATCGCCGGGACCATCGTGGCGTCGGCTGCGATGACCGTCGGTATGTGGCTGGAGCGTCTGACCATTGTGGTCCCTTCCTTGGCCAATCCCCGCCTTCCTTACGCCAGAGGACTGTACCAGCCCTCATGGGTTGAATGGTCGATGATGGCGGGTTTTTTTGCGACGTTCATCCTGCTCTACATGTGCTTTACGAAAGTGTTCCCCATCGTCTCGATCTGGGAGATCCGCGAGGGAAGGGAAAAGGGTGTAACAATGGCCCGGAAAAGGATCGAGAGCTATCACCCGCCCGAGGAAGGTCTCAGGGAGAGGTGAGGCCGGAATGAGCGCGGGAGCCGAGATCAGAAGCCGGGTCTACGCGGTGCTTTCCACCGCCTTCAGTTCTCCTCGCGAGGGAATGGGCGCCCCAGGTGCCCCTCTCGCGGCCGTGATGATTCTCCGGGAGGCGGCGCGGGCGCTTGGAACCCCAATCCCCGAGCGGGCTTTGGCGGCCATTGAGGAGGGCGGGCGGCACGCGACGATGAGTCTGGCTCAAGGAGGAGCAGATGAACTGGAGGTGGAGTACAACCGCCTCTTCGTGGGGCCGGGAATGCCGCGCGTCTATCCATATGAATCGCTCTACCGGGGGTCCATGAGCCTGGTCATGGGGGCCTCCGCAGGAGAGGCGCTTCAAACCTATCGCCGTGCCGGGCTGGCGATCAATACCGCGTTCAAAGACCTCCCCGATCACGTTGCCGTGGAGCTCGAATTCATGGCCCGCCTCTGTTGCGAGGAGGCTGGAGCAGGGTCGGCAGGCAGAGCCGATCTGGCCCTTCGTCTGAAGCAGGAACAGCGTTCGTTCCTCGATGCGCACCTGGCTACTTGGCTCCCCGCGATGTGCGAAAGGGTCATCCGCGAGACCACTTCCACCATGTATCGTGGCGTTGCCGAGATCGCGGCGACCTTCGTCGGTTGGGATCGGGAACGGCTCGATGCGGAACAGCTCAGCGGTGTGGAGGCCGGGGCATGAACCGGGTCGCCATTCTCATCATGATCCTGTTGCTCGTCATCTCCGCCAGCGCCGTGGATGGCCATGATCCGGCCTTCCCGACCTTACCGGAGAATCCGTTGGAGGGGGCTCGCGTCTTCGACCAGAAGGGGTGCGGGAAGTGCCACGCCATCTGGGGTTCCGGGGGGACCCTGGGCCCGGACCTGGCGACTGTTGAACAAGGTCGGAGCGTGGTCGAGTTCGCAGGTGTCCTGTGGAACCATTCACCGAAGATGATGGAAGCGATGGAGGAGATGAAAATCTCCCGGCCAAAATTAACCCCGGAAGAGATGGCGGCTCTTACAGCGTATCTCTTTTATCTGAATTTTTTCGACAAGCCAGGGGACGCCACCAGAGGCCAGAGGCTCGTCTCGAACAAGGGGTGCATCAAGTGCCATTCGGTGGGCGGGCGTGGAGGCAAGATCGGGCCGGCCCTCGATAAGTACGGCCACTACATCTCGCCGATCTTCCTCTCCACAGCCATGTGGAACCACGGCGCCAAGATGGCCGAGAAGATGCGTGAGCGCCGGATTCCCAGGCCCCAACTGACGGGCCCGGATATCGCTGATATCCTGGCCTACATCAACGGGGCTGCGAAAGGGGAGGGCCGGCACGTTATTCACATGCTGGCGGGGAGCCCGAAACGCGGATCGGAACTGTTTCGCGAGAAGAAATGTGTCGTCTGCCACTCGGTGAGAGGCAAGGGCGGGACCGTCGGACCGGACCTGGCTGAGAAGCGATTGCCCAAAAAGGCGAACGCGGTCGCGGCGATCATGTGGAATCATGCGCCGAAGATGTGGGCGAAGATGGCGGAACGTGAAATCCCGGTCCCGACCTTCGCCGACAGCGAGATGGCGGACATCATCGCCTACCTGTCCTTCCTGGTCTACTCCGATGAGCCCGGAAACCCGGTACGGGGTAAACAGGTGGTCCGGCAGAAAGGGTGCCTCCACTGCCACTCGATAAAGGGACGGGGTGTAGAGGAGGGACCGGACCTCGCGGCGGAGGAGGAGGAGGTCAACTCTC
>JACQEV010000388.1 GCA_016200385.1 Candidatus Methylomirabilota bacterium | reverse complement strand
CGCCAGCATCCGATTCACCGCATTGGACCCCCCGCCTCCGACCCCGATCACCTTGATCTTGGCCAAGTGCTCGGCATCGATCTCCAACTCGAACGGCATCTTCACCTCCTTTTGTCAAAGACGTTCAGGGTTCAGAGTTGATAGTTCAGAGATTTGGCCTGAACTTGAAAACTATGAACTTTAAACTATGAACTATGAACTGATTTAGAGGAAGTCGCTGAACCACTGCATCATCCGCTTGATCAGCTTGTCCACCAGTGTTTGGTCCGAGAGCCTGCCGAATCGTGGCTGGTCCCGGTGCGCCGCGCCGTACTGCACTAGGCCCACCCCGGTCGCGTACATCGGAGAACTCACCACCTCCTTTAAGCCGCCGATGCCCGTTGGCACCCCCAACCGGACCGGCAAGTCGAAGAGCTGCTCAGCCAGCTCAGGCACTCCCTCCATCACTGAAGACCCGCCGGTGACCACAATCCCGGCGGCCACCTGGTGCATGAATCCGGCCCGCCGCACTTCCAGGGCGACATGACTGAAGATCTCCTCCATCCTCGGCTGCATGATCTCGCACAGCATGTGACGGGAGAGAAGGCGCGGCTTCCGCCCGCCGACACTCGGGACCTCCACCACCTCCTCGCTCCCGACGAGGGAAGTCAGGGCGCAGCCGTATTGGCACTTTATCGCCTCGGCAGATTGGGGAGGGGTCCGAAGCCCAATGGCGATATCGTGGGTCAGGTGATCACCGCCTAGCGCCAGAACCGCGGTGTGGCGAATGCTACCATCCACGAAAACAGCGATGTCCGAGGTGCCCCCGCCGATATCCACGAGAACCACCCCCAGCTCTTTCTCGTCGGCAGTGAGGGTGGCTTCGCTCGAGGCCAACGGCTGTAGGACGATGTCCTGCACTTCCAGCCCGGCCCTGGTGGCGCATTTGATGATATTCTCTGCCGATGCGACTGCGCCCGTCACGATATGAATTTCAGCCTCGAGCCGATGGCCGCTCATCCCGAGGGGTTCCTTGACCCCGCCCTGGCCGTCAATGATGAACTCTTGCGGGATGACGTGAATCACCCTTCGGTCGGCCGGCAACGTGATCGCCTTGGCCGCCTCGATGACCCGATCGACATCGGCTTGGATGACCTCCTGGTTCTTGCCGGAAACGGCGATGACGCCACGGCTGTTGATCCCCTTGATGTGGCTGCCGGCAATCACCACAAATGCCGAGTTTAGGGAGATGCCAGCCATCGCCTCCGCCGCCTCGACCGCTTTCTTGATGGATTCGACGGTCACATCGATGTTGACAACTACCCCCTTCTTCAATCCTCGCGAAGGGCTTGTCCCGCACCCGATGATTTCGATCCCGCCTTCCGTAAGCTCCGCGATGATGACACAGATCTTGGTTGTGCCGATGTCCAATCCGGTAACGATCTCGCCCCCTTGGGTCATGCCTCTCGCTCCTTCGGAAGCGGCTTCACGATGACCTTATCGGCAAACCGGAGATCGACATATTCCAACTCGCGAAGGCTGATGCCCCGAAGCTGGAGCACCTGGGCCAGCCGATCCAACTGCCACAGCAGGTCATCCTCTTGGACGCGCAGGTACGGCATCCCACGGTCCAGAAATACGGTGCAGCTTCCGTCGGTTTCCAACCGGATTTCCCTGGCCTGCACTCCGGGCATGAGGGCGTGCCGGTGGAACTGCTGCCACAGACGGGTCCCCAGCTCAAGGTGAGAGATGTCGATTCGGTCCCCAGGGTGAATCGGGTGTTCGACCTTGACTGTCAGGCGCGGAAGGCCAAACATCTCGTCAGGTCCCGCCTCCTTCAGGATCAACCCGTCGTCGCTGACGAGATAGGCCCGGCCGGCCAGGACGACCGTTTGTGGCGTTCGCTCCGACACGCGTATGATCAAGCTTGCCGGGAGGCGCCGACTCACACTGGCCGTCCTGATCCAGGGATTGCCCATGATCCGCCCTGCCAGTTCCTTCAGATTGACCCCGATGATACTCGCATGAGCCGGCAGGCCGAGGCTGTCGATGATCGCCGTTGTGGGCACTCGGCGGTTTCCCTCAACGGTGAGATCCCTGATTTGGAAATAGCGCAGCCGCAGGGGGCCTGGGACCTCCCGCAGAATGATCTGCCCAAGGATGACCGTCGCCGCCAGCAGGACAGCGAGTTCCGCGCCTCTCCAGAACCGCCGACCGAGCCCGGCTACCACTCGTCTCACACGCCGTGGCCGCCCGGTCCTTTGCGAGCCGAGCCTCAGGAAGCGTCGACTCGGGCGAAATCCGGCCCGATCCTCAAGCAGCGGAGGGCGATCCGACAATCTCGATCTCCAGTTCAAGTGCAACTCCAGTCCTGAGCAATACGTCGGCCTTGGCTCGGTTGGCCAGCCGGAGGACATCTGCCGCTGTGGCTTTACCGAGGTTCACAATAAAGTTGCCGTGTTTCTCCGAGATCTGTGCCTCGCCGTGCCGGAGCCCCTTTAGCCCGGCCTGCTCCACCAGACGCCCGGCGAAGTTACCAGGGGGATTCTTGAAGATGCAGCCGGCGGATCGAATGTCCACGGGCTGCGTCAGGTTCCGTCGGACCAGCAACTTCGAGATCGTTCTCCTGATCTCCGCCGACATTCCCCTCTGGAGCGTGAAGGCGGCCTCCACGATGACGGCCCCTGTCGGGAGTTGGCAGTGACGGTAGCCAAGGCTAAGCTCCTCGCGCGACATGAACCGCTCCTCGCCCAAGCAGTCCACCAAGCGAACCCACTCAAGATGATCGCTGATCGCACCAAAGGGTGTCCCGGCGTTCCCATGTATTGCGCCCCCAACCGTACCCGGTACGCCGCTCAGCCCCTCAAGACCAGTCAACCCGGTCTTTGCTGAGAAGGCCAACAGACGACTTGTCCGAACGCCAGCCCCGCACCGGATCCGCTCCTCGGCCGCTGAGAGCTCAAGAAAGCTCCGCGAGAGATTGATGACCAGGCCCTTGATCCCTCCATCCAGCACCAGCATGTTGCTCCCGCCACCTAGGATCAGGACGGGGATCGCCTCATCCCGCGCCACCTTGAGCAGAGCCTTGAGATCGTCGAGGTCGGCCGGGTAGGCCATGACCTCGGCCGGGCCACCGATGCGGAAATAGGTGTGATGCGACAGCGGCTCCCTGGCGAGCACCTCTCCCTTGATGGAGCCTTGAAGCCTCCCTTTCATCCAGACCTCGTCCATCACCATCTCTGTCACCGCAGGGTCTAGGGTTCAGGGTTTAGGGTTCAGGGTTTAGGGAAGGAACTGAATCCCGATTCTTCAGCCTCTACCCTAGACCCTCTCCTGCAGACGGCGAACGATCTCCTCACAGGCCTTCCAGATGTCACCCGCGCCCATAGTGATGACCAGATCACCCGGGCGGGCCAGCTCCACGACCAGGTCCGGGACTTCCTCCTTGCGTGGAGTGTAGAGGACTTTAGGTTTACTGCGACTCGCGACTCCCTCGGCGATTTGCCTGCCCGAGACACCCGCGATCGGCGCCTCCCCCGCCGGATAGATATCGGTGATGATGGTGTATTCTGCCAGGTCGAAGGCCGGCAGGAACTCGGACAGGAGGGCCTGGGTCCTCGTATACCGATGCGGCTGGAAGACGGCGATCAGCCGCCGCTGAAAAGCATCTTTGGCCGCCCGCAAGGTGGCCTGGATCTCCGCTGGGTGGTGCGCGTAGTCATCGACCACCATAATGCCACGGGGCGTTCCCTTGACTTCGAAACGGCGGGATACGCCGGTGAACTCACCCAGGGCCGCGCGGATCACCTCAAACCCGATGTCGAGCTCGAGGCCT
>JACQEV010000387.1 GCA_016200385.1 Candidatus Methylomirabilota bacterium | reverse complement strand
GTGGTTGATGACTTCGAAAGACCGCATCAAGATCATGTGTTCGTGATGGACCGCGTCGTGGCATCGAAGTGAGACCCCCAATTCTCGGTCTTGGATCTCCACATCCGTCACCAGTGTATCCGGCTCATAGCCCATCCGCCGCTCCCACCCATGGTCATGCAGCCACTTGAACCGTCCACCGATCCAGAGCCCGACACGGCACGGATGGCCGACCGTGTTGTTATCGCGGCCAACGCGGGGGAAGTACAGATCTCGCAGGGCGTACGCGCCATCAAAGTTGACTAACAGACTGCCGTTCCCTATCGGAAGATCGCGTGGCATGGTCTTACCCTTCCGCCCGTGATGAGGCCATCCGGATCACCTCAAGGTTGCCCTGCGCCGACTCGTCATGACATTCCTGCCACATAAGGTGTGCTCATCCGCCTTCGTGTGCGATGAGGGCTCGTATGCGGCCAGTCCCTTTCACCGGTTACGCACCTGATCTACGGCCGGCCGCTCGCCGTGACTCGCCTTCTGTCCTCCCCAGCAGGGTGGCTCTTGCTGAGTGGTGCAGAGGACGTGACGGCCCCAGGTTCCAGGCGTTCTGCGAGGCGGGAGGCGGCGTAGAGGTCGAGGATTATGTCTGGTATATAGGCAAGGGCGAGAAGAGGGAATCGCTGGGTGTGATTTCCAGCGAGTGTGGGTCAGCAAAAGGTGAAGAGGCGATGGGCTCATGACGAGCAGGCGGAGGCCGAACTGCAGCGCGCGGGTGCCGGGGTCCAGCCCAGGGTAGCTCCGTTCGGCGGTGAGGACCTCCACATAGCAGGCGTTTCCGCCGAAACGGGCCGTAGTGCGCCGTGCCGCCGGCACTGAGGCTCTTGTGCCCCAGAAGCGTACTAGCATCCCTCGCTTCGCTCGCACGATTACGTGGCCACCAGGTGGCGATTACATGATGATGAGGCGATTACCTGACCTAGCCTTTCCGCACGCGTAGACAGGGCCACTGACTGCGATTCTATGTGACCCTTCTTACCCTCAGGTTGGGTTATTGTCAACAAAAAAGGCTACATCTTTCAGCACAATCACACCCAGGTATCTTGGAATCGCATAACCGGACAGGCCGTAGACGCTGACATTCGTCCAGGTCATCTGGGGCGCAGCGCTCGATGCATACGCGGGAACAGACGAGGTCCCCTCAGGGTCGAACAGGTTGCAGTGCGCGGTAGTATTTGGAGGAGTTGCTTGGAGGCTGATCACTGGGCAGGGACGAAATCGAAAAAATGATGGGTAGATGATCCGAAAGCGGGTATGCTATTACAAACGTAATAAATACCGTTACACGGTCATTGCGAGCGAAGCGAAGCAATCCCTCCCTGTTTTTTAGATTGCTCCGGTCACGTCGTTCCCTCGCAATGACACATCACTTAATGGGCCACATGTCAGCAATTGTCCAGCACGTGAGTGTCAGCAATTGCCCAACACCGTTGGTAGCATTTAGGATAGGATGGCAGCCAAACCATTCATAGGGAGACTGCCATGGGCAAAAAAACCGTCTTAAGCAACGTCGCCGAGACATGGTGGCGACCTATCGTCTCGGGATCTCGATCCGGAAAGTCGCCAGGACATTTGGGGTCGACCCTTCAACGGTCCTCTTCTGGACCCGGCGGGCCGAGGGGCAACGCTTGGACCGCGCGGACCTGGCTAACCGAGCCCGCGGCCCTCGCGCCCCCGCCAACAGATGCTCGCGGGAGCTGGAGGACCGGGTGCTGACCCTCCGCGTCCAGCTCAAAGAGCGCAGCGACCTGGGGGAGTTCGGCGCGGACGCGATTCACCGGGCGTTGCATGCCCAGGGGGTCGACGCCCTCCCCTCCGTGCGGACCATTGGTCGCATTCTCGACCGCACGTGGGAGCTGATGGCCGCCTGGCAGCACGCGAAGATCATGCACCCCGCCCTGTTCATCGCCGGCGACTGCGACTCCGTGATCGCGCGGAGCAAAGCGGCGCTTGATCGGATGCCGCAGACGGTGTGCCGAACCTCCGGAAGCTCGTGATGCTCCCCGGCTGCGGCCACTGGACCCAGCAGGAGCGGCCGGCCAAGGTCAACGCGGAGCTACTCGCGTTCCTGAAAGGCCTCGGCTAACCCGGAGGCTCAGCCTTTCGGCACTGCCCTCGCGAACCGCTCGGGGTTGCGCTGCCCGCCCGCCGGCTGGCCCTGGAGCATTTTCTCCAGCTCCTTCAAGCGCTCGGCCGTCCCGGGATGGGTAGCGAAGAACCTGCCCGCCGACGCGTCACCCTCGCCGCGTGCGGCGATTGCGATCAGAAAGTCGCGCAGGCCCGCGGGGTCGTAGCCCGCCCGGGCTGCGTACTTGAAGCCCAGGCCGTCCGCCTCGGACTCCTCGGCGCGGCTGAACCCCTTGAGGATCACCTGCTCGGCCATCGCGTCGGCGGCGAGTGTGATCACGCCGGAGAACATGCCCGCCGGTCCCGGCGCGTAAGCGAGTCCCTGCCGGAGGCCCATCATGGCGAGGTCCTTCTTCTTGGACGCCTTGATGGTCTCCAAGTGGTGGCGCAGGGCGATGTGGGCGATCTCGTGGCCGAGCACTCCACCGAGCGTCGCCTCGTCGCGCATCAGCCCGAGGGCACCCGTGGTGATGAAGACGTAGCCGCCCGGCGCCGCGAACGCGTTGACCTCCGGCGTGTCGAGAATCCCGAAGTAGTAGCGCACGTCCGGCCGTTCCGACTGCGCGGCCACCGCGTTGCCGACGAGCGCCACGTAGCGCGTGAGCGCGGGGTCGCGCAGGAGCGTATACCGCCCGCCGAGGGCGGCGGTTACGGCGCGGCCCAGTTCGATCTCCTCCGGTTCTTCCACGTCCGCAAACGCCCCCTTGGCCGTGGACGCCACGTTGATCAGCGTGTCGAGGGGGCCGAAGTGGATGTCGGCGCCTTGCGCGCAGCCGCCGACGAGGAGCGCGATCACGATCAGTCCGAGAGCTACCTCGCGCCTCATTGGGCACCTCCCGAGGACCGGAGACCACCGTCCCTGACGAAGACGTCGATGTCGCCGGCGGGCGGCTGGTTCGATTCCACCCAGGAGACGACTCCGTAGTCGTACCCCTTCTCCCGCGCGTAGGCCTGGGCGTAGACACCCTTGGCCCCCGTCGAGGCCGCCACCGCGGAGGTGGAAGCGTCGCCGGGAACGAGCTTGAGGAAGTCGGAGGTGGCCTTGTCCACCGGCTGCTTGTTGAGGGCGGCTTCGAGGATCCAGCCCGTCTTGGCGCGCGGGGTCCGGACTTGTAACCAGCGCTCCACACTCGTGACGACCTGCACCTGCTCGCCCTTCAGCACGGTGTCGACGACGTCGTAATAGGAACCGCGCCCGACGCGCACGTCCGCCTTGGCGCGGTCGACCCAGCGGG
>JACQEV010000379.1 GCA_016200385.1 Candidatus Methylomirabilota bacterium | reverse complement strand
GGGTCGGCTACGCCAGCCTCGCACGGCCTGGCTGCCCCCGGGAGCTGACCCCGATCGCCATCTGGCAGCGGCGATCGCTGCGGCGACATAGGCCGGCGCGGCCCAGTTCGCCAGCACCTTCGTCCACAGGCTGATGATGACGCAGAGGAGGAGGAGCGGCGCGCAGGCACAGAAGAGAAACAGCGAGGCGTCGTCGCCGCTTCGGGTGAGTCCCGAACGTCCGACATGCCAAAGCCCAATCATGAGCAACATGAAGAGCAGGGGGGTCACCACGGCCACCTGGGATCCTATAAACTCCAAAAGGCTCTTCAGCGGTGCGACCATGGCTTTTTCCGCCCCAAGCTGACCCAGGACGTGCCGGAGCGATACGAAGCCGTGTGTCGCGTTCCACCACAACACCGGAACGAAAAGGAGGAACCCGATCGCGAGGGCGAGGTAGGGTTCGGACCGCCGAATCCAGAACTGATGACCCTGGGAGAGGGCGAGATACAGTGCGATCTGCGGTACCATGATGGCCATCGTGTACTTACTTGACAGGCCGAGGCCAAGCCCGACCCCGGCGAGCAGCCACCAGACGCTCCTGGCTGTCGTGAGGGCGCGGTGAATCAGGAAGAGCGTAAGAGTCCAGAAAAAAACCAGCGGCGCGTCGATCGTCATCAGAATCGACCCGGCCTGGGCGAGCGGCATGGCCGCCAGGAGCAACACCGCCTCCAATCCCGCCCGTCTGGAGCCGCACAACCGACTCGCCAGCAAGAACGTGAGCAACGCCGTCCCGGCCGAAAGAAGTACTGCGGGAAGGCGGACGAAAAACTCCGTATCGCCTCCCAATCGAGTGGAGAGGGCGATGAGATACGCCACCATCGGCCCCTTGCTGTAGTAACTCCAGTCAAGTCGCTTCGACCAGCTCCAATAGTGCGCCTCGTCGGGCGCCAGGTTGAAGTGACCAGGACTGATGAACCAGAGGTGAAAGGTTATGACGAACCCGAGGAACAGAAAGAGCAGCAGGCAGGCCCGCCGGGAATCGGCTTCACAACTCCGGTTCGCCAACGACTCCTGCGGAGAGTCCTGCAGGGGTGAGGCCAGCTCAAGGGCGACGCTTTTGAAGCGTGCGATCTTTTTCCTCCACCTCGGAGGCCAGAGCCTCCGTGAATGAGCCAAGCTTACGTCTGAGAGCTTCATCCGAGAGCGCCAGAATCCGAGCGGCCATAATCCCGGCGTTCCTGGCGCCCGCTTCGCCGATGGCCATGGTGGCGACTGGGACCCCACCTGGCATCTGGGCGACCGAGAGAAGTGCGTCGAGTCCCTGGAGCGAGCTGGAGGCCAGTGGCACCCCGATCACGGGGAGGCTGGTCTGGCCCGCGATGACACCAGCCAGATGGGCCGCTCCGCCGGCGCCAGCAATCACGACCTTGATCCCTCGCGCCTCAGCCTTGCGGATGTAGTCCAGCGTCGCACGAAGGGAACGATGGGCCGAGCAGATCTTGAGCTCGAACGGGACTCCAAACCGCCGGAGCGCTCTGGCGGCCAACTCCATCACCGGGAGGTCCGAATCGCTCCCCATGACGATCCCGACCAGCGGTCGCTTGGCCATGGCGCTATGAGACTCTGGCGAGAGCGCGAGCACCGATGTCGGTCCGGTAATGCGCGCCCTCCCAGGATATCTTCTTCACGGCGCGATAGGCGCTGGAAATTGCGTGCTGAATGTCTGGTCCACGTGCGGTCACCCCCAGGACCCGCCCCCCGGCCGTGAGCACTTGGTCATTCTTTCGAGTTGTCCCGGCGTGGAACACCATAACACCCGGCTCGGCGGCCGCCTCCCGAAGACCGCTGATCGGGTTGCCCTTCTCGTACGGGCCCGGGTACCCCCTCGAGGCCATGACCACGCAGACGCTCGCGTCCGACCTCCACTCAATGGTCTGGTCCCGAAGTCGTCCCTCCACCACCGCCTCGAGCACGGGAACCAGATCCGACTTCATCCGCACCAGAAGCGGCTGCGCCTCAGGATCGCCGAACCTTGCATTGAACTCCAACACTTTGATCTCACCCGCCCTGATCATGAGGCCAGCGTACAGGACGCCTTTGTACCGTCGGCCCTCCTCGGCCATCCCCTTGACGGTTGGGATCATGACCCGCTCCATGATGTGCTGGTAGATCACCTCGGTGACAACAGGGGCGGGAGAGTAGGCGCCCATGCCCCCCGTGTTGGGACCCTGATCGTTGTCGAAGACCCGCTTGTGATCCTGGGACGATGCCATCGGCAGCACGGTCTCTCCATCGGCAAAGGCAAGGAAGGAAGCCTCCTCTCCCTCCAGGTATTCCTCAATCACGATCTTGCTGCCGGCGTCGCCGAAGACACGTTCCTCCATGACCTTCTTGACCGCGTCCAGGGCCTCTGACACCTCCAAGCAGACCATGGCTCCTTTTCCTGCGGCTAGCCCGTCGGCCTTGACGACGATAGGCGCGCCAACCTCGTGGATATACCGCTTCGCATCCTCCGCTCGGGAAAAGGTTTGGTAGAACCCTGTGGGGATCTGATGCTTCTTCATGAGGGTTTTTGCGAACACCTTGCTCCCCTCGAGGATGGCTGCATCATGGCTTGGACCGAAAATGCGGAGGCTGCGGCGTTCAAATTCATCCACAATCCCCAGAGTAAGGGGAACCTCGGGACCGACGATGGTCAGGTCGATCCGCTTCCGCTCTGCGTGATCGGCGAGCAGCCGGATATCGGATGCGCTGATGTTGACGCACTCGGCAAGCTCGCCGATCCCGGCGTTGCCCGGCGCCGCCCAGATTTTGGACACCTTGGGGCTCTGAGCCATCTTCCAGGCAAGCGCGTGCTCTCTGCCGCCCGAGCCAATCACCAAGATCTGCATTGAGACTCCCTCTTCCCCTTCTTCGCCTCAGGCTCAGTGACGGAAATGACGAATCCCGGTGAAGACCATAGCGATCCCGGCCTCGTCGGCCGCCCGGATCACCTCTGTGTCACGGATGGAGCCCCCTGGCTGGATGATTGCTGTGACTCCAGCTTTGGCCGCTGCATCGACCCCGTCGCGGAACGGAAAGAACCCGTCGGATGCCAGGACCGTTCCGACGGTGGGGGAGGCGGCTTTCATCACCGCTAGGCGACAGGCATCCACCCGGCTCATCTGTCCAGCACCGATCCCCACGGTCGTACGCTCGTTCGCCAGGACGATCGCGTTTGACTTGACATGCTTTGCCACCTTCCAGGCGAACCGAAGAGACCGCATTTCCGCCTCGCTCGGCGGGCGCTGGGTTACCACTCGAAGGTCGTCCGGGGCTAGGTCCAAGGCATCGCGCCCTTGCATCAACAACCCGCCGGCGATCGATCGCAGTTCGCAGACGGCAGGATCGGACCGCGCCACCACCGGCCATGGCTCGATCAACAGGAGTCGCAGTGCGGTCTTCTCCTTCAAGATGGCCAGCGCCTCCTCCTCGTAGCCCGGTGCGATGATTGCCTCCACGAACGTGGAGCCGAGCTCACAGGCTGTCTCGACATCCACCCGACGATTGACTCCAAGAACCCCCCCATAGGCAGAGGCGCGATCGGCGGCTCTGGCGCGACGATACGCCTCTGCAGGGGTGGCATCGACGGCGACCCCGCAGGGGTTCGCGTGTTTCACGATGGCGGCTACGGGCTCTTCGAATTCTCTGGCGAGCGCAAAAGCGGCATCAAGATCAAGGAGGTTATTGAACGACAGCTCCTTCCCATGAAGCTGTTTGGCGGAGGCCAAGGAGGGCTCAGTCGCGAAGGCTGCACGGTAGAGCGCGGCTTGCTGATGAGGATTCTCCCCATAGCGCAAACGCTGGAGCTTGAAGAAGCGAAGATCGAGGAGGTCCGGGAACGCGCTCTCTCGCTCCTCATCCATGTGCCGTTCGAGATACGCGGCGATCAGCGTGTCGTAGCGCGCAACGTGAGCGAAGGCCTTTCTCGCCAGATGCAATCGTCGGG
>JACQEV010000378.1 GCA_016200385.1 Candidatus Methylomirabilota bacterium | reverse complement strand
GCATCATCGGCATGACCGGCGTTGCCTTGGGACCGCACGTGCATTTTGAGATCCGAATCGGCACGAACGATTACGCACACACGCGCAATCCAATTTTGTGGATGCAACCGCTCCCAGGTCGCGGCTCAATTGCCGGTCGGTACACAGATGCCAAAGGTAATCTCGTGAAAGCCGCCGATCTGAATTTGTATCGCGCCGACCCAGAAACATTTCTATACTCGACCGAAACGTACGGGCGCGACAAATGGCCCCTCGTCATCGCCGATCCGATTCGGATTAAGCAAGTCCTCTACAACCTCCTTTCGAACGCCGTCAAGTTCACGCCCGCCGCCGGGCAGATTACGGTCACGGTTCGTCGGCTTCACGCTGCACAGTCTACGGTTCACGGAGCGGAAACCCCAGAAGGTGAACTGTCAACCGTACACTGTGAACAACCCGGCGAGTTCGTGGAAATCGCCGTAAAGGACACCGGGATCGGGATCAAGTCTGAGGACTTGCCGCGGCTCTTTACGTCGTTCACTCAGCTCGAGCCCGCGCTCACGAAGAATTACGAGGGGGCCGGTCTAGGCCTAGCCCTGACGAAGCGGCTCGTGGACCTGCACGGTGGCACCATCAGGGTTGAATCGGCTGGGGAGGGGAAGGGGAGCACGTTCACCGTCCGCCTCCCGCTGGCCGGGTCTCGGGACACGCCCCGGCTCCTCGTCGTGGACGACGATGAGAACCTGCTAGGCACAATCCGAGGTGCGCGTAGGGGTGCCGGGTACCGTTGAGACGGCGGAGGACGGCGCAGTGGCTTTGGAACAAGTGGAAGCGGCCAGGCCGGACCTGGTGATCTTGGACTTTAGTCTCCCTAAGGTGGACGGATGGGAAGTCCTCCGAAGCCTTCGGACAGACACGGGCGCCAGGGCATTGCCGGTCCTCGTCATAACAGGGGTGGAGGTTGGGCGGGGCGACGAGATTCCTACTGCAGGAGCTAAGGTACCAAATGGGCGATAGCGTCACGAAACATACGAATCTTTACGCAGTAGCGAGGCATCTATGGTCCCTCGTGCCGTTAGGGGGGTCCCTGCCGGATGATGTATGGCAGAAGAGGCACCGCTTTCTGGTGGGGCTGACCTGGTTCCATGCGGTGATGATTGCCCTTGTGGGGCCTGTGGTCGGTTATAGCTGGGAGCTGAACCTTGGGGCACTCTTCCACGACGGGACTGTGCTCCATACGGTTGGGGAGGGGCTGTGCGTAGCCTTCTTTGCGGCCTTGGCGGGACGGAAAGGTATCACACGCAAGCTCCAAGCCACGGGCGTCGGCTTTGGACTCATGAGCTCGTCCGCCTTCCTCGTGCATCTCTCGGGTGGCTATATCGAGCTCCACTTCCACTTCTTTGTCATGCTTGCCTTCCTGGCGCTGTACCAGGATTGGGTCCCCTACCTCCTGGCCATCGCGTATGTCGCCATCCATCATGGTGTCGTGGGCGTGTTCTGGCCCGAGAAGGTCTACAACCATACTGCGGCCTTCAATGCCCCATGGACCTGGGCTGGCATCCACGCCTTCTTCGTGCTGTGGGCCTCCGTCGGGAGCATTATCGCCTGGCGCTTCAACGAGGTGGCCTCCGCTCGGACCAGACTGATCCTGGACTCGGCGGGTGAGGGCATCTACGGCCTGGACCTGAACGGAAGAGCGACATTCGTGAATCCGGCAGCGGCGAGCATGCTCGGCCATGAAGCCGAAGAACTGATCGGGAAGAGCATGCACGACGTTCTGCACCATTCAGGGCCTGACGGGAACCCCTACCCCAAAGAAGAGTGTCCCATCTATGCCGCATTTAAGGATGGGGTCGCCCGTCGCGTGACGGACGAAGTGTTTTGGCGGAAGGACGGTACGAGCTTTCCCGTGGAGTACCTGAGCACACCCATCTTGGAACGCCGGCAACTTCGTGGCGCGGTCGTGACCTTCAAGGACATCACCGAGCGCAAGCGGACGGAGACGGCCCGCGAGGCGCTCTATTGGGCGAGCCTGCAGATCCAGGAGCCTCTCGGGCTTCAGGAGCGGCTTGCGCGCCTCCTTCAGGCGGCCCACGACATCCTCCACCTGGATCGCCTCAATATCCTCCTCGCCGAGCGCGAAGGCCGGTGGCTGGAGGGGGCGGCAACTTTGGGGACCAAGGATCCCGCCGAAGCGATGAGGATCCCGATCGGGCCCGAAGGAGGGGGCATTGCCCAGGCCTACCTCAGCCAGCAGCCGGTCATCTGGTCAGATAGCCAGGCGCCGGTGCCTGGGTGGATCCGGCTCCAGCCCCCGTATAACCGGCTTGAGGCCTTCCGGTCCCGTGCCTTCGCCATCCTTCCTCTGGTCGTCCAGGGTCGGGCGATCGGCGTCATGGGAGCGGACCGAAAGCACAGTCGGCAGTCTCTCGAGCCGGAACTTTTCCCCCTCCTCCAGCTCTTCGCTGCCCAGGCCGCCCTTGCCATCGAGCACGCCCGGTTGTACGAGGAGCAGCACCCGGCCGCTATCCACCTCGAGGCCACGGTCGAGGCCCGAACGCAGGAGCTGCATGCGACCAACATCCGGCTGGAGGCTGCCTCCCGCCACAAGTCCGCGTTCCTGGCGAACATGTCCCACGAACTCCGGACGCCGCTGAACTCGGTCCTGGGCTTCTCGGAGCTCTTGCAGCAGCAAGTCCACGGCCCCCTGACCGAGAAGCAGGCCCGTTACCTGGACAACATCCACAGCAGTGGGCAGCACCTCCTGGCCCTGATCAACGACCTCTTGGACCTCTCCAAAGTGGAGGCGGGGAAGATCGAGCTGCGGGTGCAGCCCTTCGTGCTGCGAGAGGCTCTCGTGGCCGCACTGTCCGCGATCCGCTGCCAGGCCGACGCGAAGAGCCTTCAGCTTTTGCTCCAGGTGGACGAGGCCCTTTCGACCCTCACTGCCGATCCACTCCGCTTCAAGCAGATCGTGTACAACCTCCTCTCCAACGCCGTGAAGTTCACCCCCCAGGGCGGGCAGATTATCGTCACGGCCCGGCAGCTTCACTGTTCACAGTTCACAGTTGAAGGAGACGGAAAACCAGACCGTGAACTGTCACT
>JACQEV010000377.1 GCA_016200385.1 Candidatus Methylomirabilota bacterium | reverse complement strand
CTTGAGAATCTGTCCTGGAAGCCGTTTACGTACTCCAAGATCCAAGTCAGTTCCAAATACAGAGACGTGGGTTTTGAATGCTTCGATGAGGAGGTGGGAGAGAATTGGGAGGCTTCGCTTGGTCTCTACAACAGCCTGAATCGGTCCTACGCCGCTGAACAGATCATCGCGAGCAATCCTAATGTGCATTAATCCCCCAACGGCTAAAATCTTACTCTCACCACTATATCTCTTAGATCTCTATAAAGATAAGTTAATAGTAAAAGTAGTAGGATCGCCTGAACTGTGGATGAGGTTACTAAAACCAGAAACGCCAATGAGTTTGACGAAATAGCCCCGTCTAACTTGATGTGGATAAGTCATAACCCCTCAAGAACTCCCACAAATATCAACACGCTCCGGAACAGCTTCTCCCATCACCCAGACGACCGATAACTTACACACACCTTGTCCACATCTGTGGAAAACCGGTGTGTCATCTGAAATCAACTAGTTACATAGTATGAACGCCAGGACCAGCGAACAGCGATTCGAGGGACGTTTCGGCCCAGCCACAGCCACTTACAGCTTGACAGCGCATGCCCCGCGGGCTATACTGCACCCTGCTTTTTTAAGCGCCAATGAAACCTCTGCACGGCTATTGCCGAATAAGGACAAACCATGAAGCGGACATATCAACCCAACAGGAGCAAGCGAAAGCGAGCACATGGATTCCTTACTCGAACGAGCACTCCCGATGGCCGAAATATCATCAAACGAAGAAAGGCAAAGGGCCGAAAAAGACTTACGGTCTGACGCCGCCTCAGCCCCCGGGTCACGCCACGCCGGCCACGATTCCCCTGCAGGCAGCCGCCGGTCGCGAAGGAGACCCAGGTCGGGGCTACCACGGCGATCGGCACCGCCTATTTATGCAAAACATTTTACCCTTTATGTGACATTTGCGTCAACAAAAAAACAGGGGCTCAGGCTTCGCTTCGGGGTGCGCGCAGGCCCCTCAACCGCGCGGAATAGAGCGAAGCGACAGGCGAGAGAGGCCTTTCGTCTCTTCTCCCACAAACTCCCGGATGGTATTGATATCATGATCGCCGCAAGAAAGGGGATCGCTGCCATTACCCGTCGGGAAATCAGGGACCAGCTCGCCGAGCTTTTCGACCGGGCATGCGCCTCGTCAGCCGCCCAGGGCGATAGCGCGGCAACCACACAATGACGTGCGCCGGCCTGGCAAGACAGCTTCTACGGCTTTACAAGCAGATCGTTTCCCCACTCCTCCCGCCAGCCTGCCGATTCTTTCCTTCTTGCGCAGATTACGCGGATGAGGTGATCAGCCGCCACGGGCTGGCCCGAGGCGTTCTCCGTGCCGCGGCTCGCCTCGCCAGATGCCACCCGTGGCACCACGGCGGATACGACCCCGTGAAATAGGTCGCCACCGCCTCGCCCCATACACATCGGGAACTGGAGGTTCATGACAACAGAACAGCGCGCGCTGCTGGCGACACTCCTGGTGGTCTTGATCTTTTTGGGCTGGCAGTATTTTTCCCCTCGTCCCGAGGAGCCGCCATCAGGACCAAAGGAGAACGCCCCCCGCCAAGCGGCAAAGTCCCCCACCCTAGGGCCTGTCGTCGCGCCGCTGCCGGTCATGCCACTTCAGGGCCGGGCGGCCTCGCCCAAGGCACCGGAGCAAGAGGCGGTGGTCGAGACGGGGGTCATTAGGGCGATCTTCACGACGCGGGGTGGGATGTTGAAGAGTTGGCGCCTCAAGCGGTACACGCTCGAGGACGGGCAGGCTGTAGAGCTTGTGGCGCCCCCGGCAGGCCTATTGGCCCCTCTTTTTGCGTGGAGCGGAAGACTGGAGGAGGCGTCGCCTCTCGACTTTGCGGTTGACAAAGAGCGGCTCGACCTGCGCGCACCGACCGAGACCGGGTCGATCACCTTCTCTTCCCGGGCCGGCGGCCCGCTTCAACTCGCGAAGCGCCTGACCTTCAAGGGGGACAGCTATCGGATTGAGGTCCAACTCTTCTGGAAAAACACCGGCAAGAAGCCGATAGCGATTGCTCCGGAGCTCGCATGGGGCCCCGGGTTTCACGACAGCCTCAACAAACAGCGCTCCCGCCTTCTGCCCCCGACCACGTGGGTGGACGGACGCCGGGTTACGGACGACGTCGAAAAACTCCAGGGGACTGCCGCTCATAGCGGTCAGGTGTCATGGACCGCCCTTCATGACCCCTACTTCGCCGCAGCGCTCATGCCTGGGGGTAAAGGGAGCACGGCCTCGGTGCGAAAGGAGCCGCCCGGACAGCCCCTTGTTTCTCTAGCCGCTCCAGCCCAGACCCTTCAGCCGGGGGGTGAGGCAACTCAGCAGTTCGTCCTCTATGCCGGCCCCAAGGATCTCGATTGGTTGAAGGCGGCCGGCCCGGACCTGGAGAATCTCTTGGATCTAGGGTGGGTCGATATCCTCGCTCGCCCGGCGCTCTACCTGCTACGGTTTCTGTATCGCTACAGCGGAAACTACTGCCTCGCCATCATCCTGGTGACCCTTCTCCAAAAGATCGTCTTCCACCCCCTCACCGCGAAAAGCCTCCGCTCGATGCAGGCGATGCAGGCCCTG
>JACQEV010000370.1 GCA_016200385.1 Candidatus Methylomirabilota bacterium | reverse complement strand
GCCTGTTGACGACACAGAACCTCAGGAAGCATTTCGGAGAGACCAGTGCTGTTAACGGGGTCGACTTTTCCGTGAGGCAGGGTGAAGTGCTCTCCTTGATCGGGTCCAACGGCGCTGGGAAGACGACGCTGGTGAACCTCATTAGCGGTCTCTTTCGATCGGACGCGGGAACGATCTTCTTCCTGGATAGCGATGTCACGTCCCTGTCAGTGTACGACCGGATCAAGCGAGGAATAGCGAGGAGTTTTCAGCTCGTCAACTTATTTGACCAACTCACCGCCCTTGATAACGTCGGCCTTGCCATTTTCTCCAGGGAAGGAAAGATCCGGAAGTTCATGTCACTGGCGGAGAGCGATGGGGGGGTGAGAGAGGAAGCACTGGAGGTGCTCCGCCAATTTGGTCTCGAAGGGAAGTCGAGCGTTCTGGCGGGAGAACTTGCGCAGGGAGAGCGAAAGCTCCTCGACGTTGCGGTGGCACATTCCCTGAAGCCCATGCTCCTGTTTCTTGATGAACCCACCAGCGGAGTCAGCACCCGGGAGAAAGGAAGGATAATGGACACGATCTCCTCGGTCGTGAGGGCCGGGAAGATCACCGCTGTTATTATCGAGCATGACATGGATGTCGTCTTTAAATATTCTGACCGAATCGTTGTCATGCACCAAGGGAAGATTTTGGCTGATGGTACCCCGGACGAGATTCGTCAGAACCAAGAAGTGACCACAACATTGCTGGGGACTCCGTACGCGGGGTGAGCTGGATCGCATCCGGCATTCCTTTCTACCGTCTTTGAGGAGGCGGCTTTGTTCGGGTTCAAGCGTTCCAAGATGGGTTGTCCGCGATTCCCCTTGTAAGAAAGGTCGCCAGCATGCTCAAGCTCGAACGTTGCAACACGTACCGCGGGGCCGCCCACGTTCTCCAAGAGGTCTCCTTGTCCGTGCGAGAGGCTGAGACTGTCTGTTTGGTGGGCAGGAACGGAGCTGGGAAGACGACCACGATCGACAGCATTATGGGCCTGCTTCCCGTCAGGTCCGGGACGGTCACGTTCCAAGGACAGAACATCACCAGGCTGGCGACGCACGAGCGGGCCAAGCTCGGCATCGGTTATGCGCCTGAGGACTGCGGGATCTTTGCCGATTTGACCGTTGCTGAAAACCTGAAGATCGGTCACTGGCTGGCTGGCGCGTCGCGAAGGGGAGGGACGCCCGCATCCGACCAGGATGTGGATGAGAGAATCTTCAATCTGTTCCCCGAGCTCAGGGCTCTCACTCAACGGAAAGGACTCTATCTGAGCGGGGGAGAGAAAAAGATGGTAGCTATCGCACGAGCCATGGCCCTCTCGCCGTCCGTTCTCCTCCTTGACGAGGCCTTAGAAGGACTTGCCCCGGTCGTCGTGAACCGTTTCGCTGAGGCCGTGAAAAAGATTAAAGAAATGGGCATCTCGTTGTTAATCGCTGAATCGAATTTGATGACGGCAGCAAAAGTCGCTGACACGTTCTATGTGATAGATCGAGGCGAGATCATCTTCCATGGAGATCAAAGAGAGACATTCGAAAACGAGGAAGTCTTGAGGACCATTCGCGGGTGAGAGGGCTGTCGTCCATCCAAGAGTGTTCCCTGGTGGGCCTTCGCAGCCGCGCGCGTTTCAGTAGGCTTTGTTAATCACGATGTCTACATTCGTGGACCCCACGGTCACCGGATTCCCTGGGTAGGTTCCTTCGATCATGCCCGGCTGAGCCCCCCCTACCCTCCCCGCCGGATCGATGCGCGCCGTGACGTATACCTTGCCGTCAAAGGTCGAACCTACAAGTGTGATGTCCTCGGACGTGAGCTTGTACTGATAAGGGAAAGTGGCCTCCGAAACTCGATTGACGACGATGGCCGGCTTGTTCGGGTCCGGAGATTTCGAGGCCATGATCATGAGCAGCGGCTTCTTCCCCGCCTTTTCCTTGAGGGAAGGGTCCAGTTTGAGCGTACCGGAGATGGCCGCTTCCTGGGTTGGCGCCGTCGGCGCTGCCCGGGCTGATGGTGTAGCCCCTTTTTCTTCCTTCTTCTCGCCACAGGCTTGCAGAACTATCAACAGGCTAAGCACGCCAAGCGCCATCCTAAAACCAGAGTGATGACGTTTCGTTACCATCACTTCACACCCCCCCTCCAAGCTGAGAGCCTGCCGGTGCACTATTAGCCCTTTACGGCCCCGGTGATCCCGGCCACATAATGCTCCACGAAGAACGAGTAGATCACGGCCACGGGGATCGAGCCCAACAGGGCTCCCGCCATCAGCTCGCCCCAATAAAACACGTCGCCCCTGATCAGTTCGCTGACGACGCCCACGGGAACCGTCTTGTTGGCGGCATCGGAAATGAAGATTAGCGCATACAGAAACTCGTTGGCCGACAGGGTGAAGGCGAAGATTCCAGCCGAGACCACGCCCGGCAGGGCCAGCGGCAGGATGATCCGCAGCATGGCCTGAATCCGGGTCGCGCCATCGATCATGGCCGCTTCCTCCAGCTCCTTGGGGATCGTCCGGAAGTACCCGGTCAGGAGCCAGGTGCAAAACGGAACCAGGAAGGTTGGATAGGCCACAATCAGGCCCCACGGGTTGTTCAGCAGGCTCCAATGGAGGAGCGGCATGTCCCCTATCAAGTCGGACAACGGAATGAAGAGCAGCGTGGGCGGGACCAGGTAGGTGATGAAGATCAGGACCCCCAAGGTGTCAACGCCCCGGAACTTCAGGCGCGCCAGCGCATACGCCGCCGTGATACCCGCGAAGAGGGAGACGACGGTGGAGACGATGGCGATGAACAGGGTGTTCTTCAGCCACTGGACGAAGAGGGTGTCCCGCAACAGGTAGCGCCAGTG
>JACQEV010000394.1 GCA_016200385.1 Candidatus Methylomirabilota bacterium | reverse complement strand
TGATCGACGTGGTGATCGATCCACTGGCGCTGAGGGGCGATCGCTGGTTCCTTGGAAAGATCTATGACTATCCGGATCCGGGGATTTACTTCGGCGTGCCTCTCTCGAACTTCCTCGGGTGGGGGGTGATAGGGTTGGTGATTATCGCCCTGTTCCAACAGATCGATCGTGTCCTGCCTGAAGATGCCTCATCGGGCTGGTCTGTCCGTCCGATATTCCTTGGGGCCATGCTCTACTACCTCATTCTGGTGTTTAGTCTCTTTATGACATTTGCCATCGGCGAGCATCTCCTCGGGATGCTTGGGTTGTTGCTATATTTTCCGATTACCTCGTTATTTGTCAAACGCTACTGGCGGCTGTCGCCCGTTCAGAGTTGTGTCAGCAGAGGAGCGATGTCATGAGGTTTCCGTTGCACGTCACGACGGATGTGATCAAGCAGCAGATCCACCAGGGGCTGAAGGGCAACACGCGCTATCCATTCGTGCTGATGCTCGAGCCGCTGTATACCTGCAACCTAGCCTGCCTGGGTTGCTCCATCGAACGCCATACCGGGAAACTCGAAGACCGGCTAACGCTTGAACAGTGCCTGAAGGCGGTGGATGACTCCGGCGCCCCTGGCGTATCGATCTGCGGCGGGGAGCCCACCATCTATCCCGAACTGAAAGAGCTGATGGAGGGGATCATTGCCCGCAGGCGGCATATCTACCTCTGCACGAACGCCCTGCTGCTCGACAGGACGGTCTACGGAAAGATCGCACCGCACGCGCGGATTACGATCAATGTTCACCTGGATGGGATGAAGAAGACGCACGATCATGTCTGCGCGAGGGACGGCGTGTTCGAGAAGGCGCTCGAGATGATCAAGGAGGGCAAGCGCCTCGGCTATCACATGATCACGAACACGACCATCTTCAAAGAGACCGACATTAATGAGGTTGAGGAACTCTGCCGTGTGTTGCGTGATTACAGCGTGGACGGAATGCTCATCTCGCCAGGGTATCAGTACGAGTCGGTGGAGCGCGACATCTTCCTCACCCGCGAGGACATCCACAATAAATTCAAGAAGGTCCTGGAGCTATCGAAGCGGTACCGGCTCACCTCCACCCCGATGTTCCTGGAGTTCGCCGCCGGCCTGCGCGAGTATTGTTGCTCGCCCTGGAGCACCGTGACCTACTCCCCCCTGGGTTGGAAGGGGCCCTGCTATCTGATCGGGGAGAAATACTTTCAGACCTGGGAGGAGTTCTGGAACGGGGTGGACTGGGACTACTGGGAGTCCAGGCAAGACCGGCGGTGCCAGAACTGCAAGATGCACTCCGGGTTCGAGGCGTCCGCTGTCCGCGAACTGCGGAACAGTCCGAAAGATATGGTCAGGATGGCCCTATGGAACTTGCTCGGGTAAATACACGTGCCAGCACCATCCGCCGGAGATCGGCTGCAAGATCTTCCCTCGACCATCGCAGAGACTGACGCCGCCACGCTCGATAGGGCGATCGAAGGGGCCCGGTCCCGCCTCTTGGCCATGCAGGACCCTCAAGGGTTCTGGGTGGCGGAGTTGGAGACCGACTCGACCCTGACCTCCGAGTACCTGATGCTCCACCACTTTCTCGGGAAGGTCGACGAGACCAAGCAGCGGAAGGCGGTCGCGTACCTGCGCGAGACCCAGCTCCCCGAGGGCGGCTGGAATATCTACTATGGCGGCCCCAACCATCTGAGCACCACGGTCAAGGCCTACTTCGCGCTGAAGCTCAGCGGCCACTCCCCAAACGAGCCGTTCATGCGCCGCGCCCGCGAGGTGATCCTGCATCAGGGTGGCCTCCTCCGCGCTAACGTCTTCACCAAATATACCCTTGCGATCTTCGGCCAGCTCGATTGGCGCGGCGTCCCGGCCATGCCGATCGAGCTGTTCCTCCTTCCCAGGTGGTCGTTCTTCAACATGTACGAGATCTCCTATTGGTCCAGGACTGTCCTCGTTCCCCTGATGATCATCTTCGCCCATAAGCCTGTGGTATCGGTCCCCGCCGGAGCGGATCTCGCGGAGCTTCGTGGCGATCTCAAGGCGAAGCGCGATTACTGCTTTCCCAGAGATCCCCGGCTGCTTTCGTGGCGGAACCTTTTCCTCATGGCCGACCGGCTGCTGCACTGGTACGAGTGGCACCCGTTCGCGCGCATCCGCCGCCTGGCGATGGAGCGAGCCACAACCTGGATGGTGGCCAGGATGCAGGGAGACGATGGCCTCGGCGCCATTTACCCTGCGATGGCAAACGCGGTCATCGCGCTCCGCTGCCTCGGCTACGAGGCCGAGCACCCGCTGGTGGCCAGGGCCTTCAAGCAGATCGAAGCTCTTGAAGTAGAAGACGACCGGACCCTTCACGTGACGCCCTGTTTCTCCCCTGTGTGGGACACCTCTCTGGCGGTCAATGCGCTGCGGGCATCCGGATTGCCTGCGGATCACCCTGCGCTGGTCGGCGCGTGCGGGTGGCTCCTTACCAAACAAACCTGGAAAGCGGGGGACTGGAAGGCCAAGGCACCGGCGGCCGAGCCGGGCGGCTGGTACTTCCAGTTCGAGAACGAGTTCTACCCCGACATCGACGACAGCGCCGTGGTGATGACCACCCTCAGCAAGATCCTCATGCCTGATGAATCTACCAAGGAGGCAGCGCTTAAACAGGCGCTCAAATGGGTCATGCCGATGCAGTCGAGCGATGGCGGCTGGGCGTCATACGACAAGGATAACAACAAGCTCTACCTGAATGAGATTCCGTTCGCCGACCACAAGGTCTTGCTCGACCCGTCTACGGCCGATCTGACTGGACGGATGCTCGAGATGCTGGGCCACCTGGGCCGCACCCTTGCCGAGCCCGCGGCGCAGCACGCCATCGCATTCCTCCGAGCCCAGCAAAAGCCGGAGGGGTGCTGGTTCGGCCGTTGGGGCGTCAATTACATCTATGGGACCTGGTCGGTCCTGGCCGGGCTCCGGGCGATCGGAGAACGGATGGACCAACCGTACATCCGGCGAGCGACCGACTGGCTGATCGGCCGGCAGAACGGGGACGGGGGCTGGGGCGAATCATGCCATTCCTACGACGACCCGCGTGCGGCCGGCCGAGGCACGAGCACCGCCTCCCAGACCGGGTGGGCGTTGATGGGGTTGTTGCACGCCGGCCTCGTACGGCATCCTTCGGTCCAGAGGGGAATCGACTACCTGCTCCGGACTCAACGTCCCGATGGCAGTTGGGAGGAACGGGAATTCACCGGCACCGGGTTCCCCCGCGTCCTCTATCTTCGGTATCACCTCTACCGCTTCTACTTTCCCCTCTGGGCCCTCTCCCTCTATCGCGCCCTCCTCCGGAAACCTGCCTTCCCTTGATGAAGACGGCGCGGCCTTCGCGGATTTGTGACGTCCGCGGCGCGCCACTCGCCATCTTTGTCGCCACGCGGGCTGAGATGAAACCGCTCCGTCGTGCGCTGCGGGCGACCTACCGGGCGTCTCGCAGGTCGGACCCGATTGCGAGGGTTTGGCTGGATGGCCGGGAGCTGTTGCTGGCCAGGACCGGAATGGGGCCGGCGAATGCCGAAGCCACCGCCAGCCGCCTCCTCGAAGAGGGATCCTTTGCCGCCGCCCTTGCCCTCGGCGTCGCGGCGGGACTAACTCCACACTTGCGGACAGGGGACCTGATTGTCGGGGATCGCGTGATTTCTCACCGACGGAATGGGACACCGCGACAGAGTTTTCCGTGCGATTCCAGCTTGCTCGAATCGGCCCTGACCATCATCCGCCGATCCGGTGATCGGCACCATCTCGGCTCACTCCTTACTGTTGAACGGATTGTCGTGTCGGCGGAGGAGAAACGTGGGCTGGCTGCGGAATCAGGAGCACTCGCCGTGGATATGGAAAGCGCGGCTATCGCGTCTACAGCCGCGGCTCGGGCGGTCCCTTTCCTGGCCATCCGAGGCATTCTCGACCCGGTCCAAGAGGATCTCAAGCTCGCCTTCGACCAATTCCTGGACGAGCGCGGAGAACCAAGACCTCTGCCCCTTATCCGATACATTGTCGCCCACCCATCGGCTCTCTTCCGCTTGGCCGTCTTGGGGCTCCGAACGAGGGCGGTCTGTGCTCGCCTCGGCCACCTGCTGCGGGAGCTGTCTACCCTTCCGATCTGAGGTCGCCAGGGTCGGCTCAGCTTGACGGTTTGCCTGCCTATCCAGTATGATCACACTGTATCCACGCCACTACCCGCTCTGATACCTCTTCGAAGACCCTGTGCGCCGAGAGGGGGGTATATCTTTCCGAATGCCTGGCGTCTTGAGGGTGTCGCAGCCCTCGCTCTGCTAGTTTTCACGGCCTGCGCTTCCAGTAACGTCGTGGACGGCTTCTTTGTTGACGAGGCCCGAGGGTTCAAGGTCCCAATGCTTAGCGACGGCTGGCAGCGGCTTGAGGCTGAAGGAGTTGACCTCGCGTTCCGCGCGGAGCCGGGCGGCCAAGTCGCAGCATTGTTTGTCAGTTGCGAAGGCCAGCAGGTGATCCCGCTCCGGATCCTAGCCAGGCGTCTATTCTTTGGGATCGTGGCGAAACAGGTCATGGCACAGGAGCCGGTTTCGCTCAATGGTACTGAGGCGATCCATACGCTGATGGAAGGGCGTCTCAAGGACGCCGAGGTGATGGTAAGCAGCTATGTCGCCCAGGATAGTGACTGCGTCTACGATCTGGTCTATGTGGCCCCTTCAACGGTCTTTCAGGACCGGCTGCCAGAGTTTGACCGATTCGTGAAGGGGTGGGTCTTCACCAGAAAGCGGGGTCTTTAAGGACAAGCGATGCGCAATGCGGCCCTGGCTCTCGGAAGCCAGTCCCTACGAATGCTCGATCTGCTGGGCGGGCTCTCCCAGCTCACCTATCAGACCTTTTACTGTGCCTTCGTTCCTCCATACAACCTCCGCGCGCTAGTCCAGCAGGTGGATCATATCGGTGTGAAATCGATCTCGATCGCCGGCGTGGCCGCGATCTTCACCGGCCTCGTCCTGGCGCTGCAGACTGCCTACGGCCTTGGCCGATTCGGGGCGAAGGCGTACGTTGGAATCATCGTCTCGCTCTCGATGGTCCGGGAGCTAGGGCCGGTTCTCACGGCCCTTCTGGTAGGAGGGCGGGTCAGCTCGGGGATC
>JACQEV010000363.1 GCA_016200385.1 Candidatus Methylomirabilota bacterium | reverse complement strand
GTGGGGGAAGGTAGAAGAAGCGGATGGCGGTTGTCTATCTCAACAAACGCTTTGTGCAAGCCGAGCGGGCGAAGGTGTCGGCCTTCGACCGTGGCTTCTCCTATGGCGATGGTCTCTTCGAGACGCTACGGGCGTATGCGGGATGGGTCTTTGGCCTCGAGCGCCACTTAGGACGCCTCAGGAAGGGCGCCGTTCAGATCGGGATTCCGTTCCGGGGCGAGCCGCCGCAGTGGCGCAAGGTGATGGGTGAGCTGCTCCGACGCAATGGCCTAGAGGCGGGCGACAGCTCCCTACGACTGACTATCACGAGAGGCGCCGACACGCTTGGCTCGCTTCTGCCGCCCGAGACTCCACCATCACCCACTCTTCTCCTCGTCGCCAAGCCGTTGGATGCGGGGATCTTCGAGTATCAGCAGACGGGGTTCGGCGCCATCACGTTTCGTTGGGGAAGCCCCTTCAACCCGCTCGGCATCAAGTCTCTCAATTACCTCTATAACATGCTGGCGATGGCGCAGGCGCGACGTGAGAGCGCGCAGGAAGCCTTGTTTGTCGCGCCAGACGGCTCCATCGTCGAGGGCACAACGAGCAACCTGTTTACGGTTTCGAAAGGGGTTCTGACGACCCCTCCTGCCGACTCGGGGTTACTTCCAGGGATCACCCGAGAGGTGGCCATCGAGCTTGCCAAGAAAGAGGGCATGACAGTCCGCGAGGCCCTCGTCCCTGTCGATGAGCTCCTCTCGGCCGACGAGGCGTTCGTGACCGGCTCGCTGAAGGAGGTCATGCCGCTCACCACTGTGGACGGCAGAAAGATAGGTGATGGTAATCCTGGCCAGGTCACCCGTTTCCTTCAGGAGCGATATTGGGCGGCGGTCGAGGAGGAGCGTCTGCAGGGGGTGCGGGGTGCGACGCGTGAGAGGTAGAATCGCGAAGCCAGCCTTGAGGCGCAGCCGAAGACCTGATCTGAGCGTGACCATCGCGGGGATCGTGATGCGGAACCCGGTGATGACCGCCTCCGGGACTTTTGGTTATGCTCAGGAGTTCGAGCCCTACCTGGATCTGTCCCGCTTGGGGGCGATCGTGGTGAAGACCATCACCCTTCAACCGCGGGCCGGGGCTCGACCCGCTCGGATCGTCGAGACCCCGGCCGGCATGTTGAACGCGATCGGCCTGCAGAACGTCGGCCTCGACGCCTTCATCGAGGAGAAGCTCCCTTATCTCAGGCGGTTGGGACCTCCCATTATCGTCAATATCGCTGGAGAGTCGATCGACGATTACTATGAGCTGGCAAAACGGTTGAGCGATCAGGAAGGGGTGCGCGGTATCGAGCTGAACATCTCCTGTCCGAATGTGGCCGACGGCCTGATCTTCGGCTGCAATGCGACGTTAGCTCACAGATTGGTTGCGCGGGTGCGGCAGGCGACCACGCTGCCACTCATCCCCAAGCTGTCCCCCAACGTGACCGACGTCGTCGAGATCGCTCGGGCGCTGGAGGAGGGGGGTGCGGATGCGCTCTCCCTCATCAACACGTTGATCGGGATGGCGATCGATGTGCGGAACCGGCGGCCGAAGATTGCCAACGTGACTGGAGGACTCTCCGGCCCTGCCATCCGGCCGATCGCCGTCCGCATGGTCTGGGAGGTGGCGCGAGCGGTCAAGCTTCCGCTTATCGGAATGGGCGGGATCATGACCGCCGAGGATGCGCTGGAATTCCTGATCGCCGGGGCCACGGCCATAGCGGTCGGGACGGCCAATTTCACCTCACCGAGCAGCGCGCAACATGTCATCGACGGGATCGAGGCCTACTTGATCGAACATAAGTTCAAACGCGTGACCGATCTGATCGGGCGCCTGGATCTGACTGGCACCTCCCGGGATGCTCGCGTCTGGTCAAGCTGAAGCGCTGACCTTCCCCTCATCTGCCATGACGAAACCCCGCGCCAAGTCAACCCGGCACATCGCTGAATGCGTGACTGCCAGCCCCGCTCAGGCCAAGAAGATCCTGGCCATCCTGGAAGCCACCTATCCCGATGCCCGTGTCACGCTCGATTTCAAGAACCCGTTCCAGCTCCTCATCGCCACCATCCTGGCCGCCCAGTGCACCGACGAGCGCGTCAACCGGGTCACGAAGGGCCTATTCAAACGCTATTCGACCCCCAAGGCGTTTGCCGAGGCCGATCCGGCCGAGTTGGAGGAGTCCATTCGCTCCACCGGCTTTTACCGGAACAAGGCAAAAAGTATCATTGGATGTTGTCAGCGGCTGGTTGAACAGTACGGCGGTCAGGTACCGCAAGCGATGGACGATCTGATCAGTCTCCCCGGCGTGTGGCGGAAGACGGCGAATATTGTCCTGGGGAACGCGTTCGAGATCACCGAAGGGATCGCGGTGGACACTCATGTGACGCGTGTAGCCAATCGGCTCGGCCTGGCGAACAGTGACAAGCAGGACGAGATCGAGCAGCAGCTCTTCCAAGTCGTGCCCAAGGAGAAGTGGACCCTCGTCACCCACCTTCTCATCTTTCACGGTCGGACCATCTGCAAGGCCCAGCGGCCGGATTGCCCACGTTGTCCGGTCCGCCACCTCTGCCCCTGGCCGCACAAGACCACCTAAGCACGGGTCGAGCCTGTGCTTCCACCCTTCTCGGGCGGGTAACCCAATGGAGTGCTGCCTCCGGCCCCTAGGATCATTATCTCGATTTGCGGGGAGATGAGGCTGGAACGACGGCCAACGGGGATGATCGATCTTCAGCAGATCAGGAGTGTAGTCCTTGGGTTAAGGCGTGTGCGAGGTCCCGGGACAGGTCCTCGACGCACTTCCAGGTCTGGCAACCTATTTTGCCCAGGGACGTGTGTAACGCTCGCGGTCAGCGGTCGGGGTGCGAG
>JACQEV010000362.1 GCA_016200385.1 Candidatus Methylomirabilota bacterium | reverse complement strand
CTGACCGTCAGCACCTCCTCGTTCGTCCCAAAGCCGCACACCCCCTTCCAGTGGTTTGCCATGGAGCCGATGGAGGTGCTCAGGGAGAAGCAGCACTACCTGAAGCGAAAGCTCCGGGAAGCGAACGTGTCCTACAAGTGGCACGACGTGCAGTCCTCCTTCCTGGAAGCGGTCTTCTCTCTGGGCGACCGGTCCCTCGGCCGGGCCATCCAGAGGGGCTATGAGCTGGGGTGCCGGTTTGACGGCTGGACGGAACATCTCAAGTTCGACCGGTGGATGCGGGCCTTCGATGAGACAGGGGTTGATCCGGGGGCGATCGCGAATCGGGTGCGCGCCCTGGATGAGCCGCTGCCATGGGATCACATCGACATCGGCGTCAGCAAGAAGTTCCTGCAGCGGGAATACAAGAAAGCCCTGGAGGTCCGAGGGACGCCGGATTGCCACGTGGCCCCTTGCTCGGCCTGTGGTGAGATCTGCATGCCAAACTGGCCGACCTGGGCGGAGAAGGTTGGAATAAAAGTTTCGAGTTTGGAGTTGCGAGTTTCGGGTTCAAAGTGCCAAGTCCCAAGCCTTAAACCCGAAACCCGAAACCCGAAACCCGAAACCCGAAACTGCCGTGCTGCACCCGAAACCCGAAACCCGAAACCCGAAACTTCGGTGCAACGCATCCGGTTCATTTTCCGGAAAATCGGCGATCTTCGGTTCCTGTCGCACTTGGAACTCATGAAGGCGCTCAGCCGGGCGCTACGACGGGCGCAGGTTCCGATGGCCTACTCTCAGGGATACAACCCTCAGCCGAAGCTCTCGTTTGCCTTGGCGCTCTCGGTGGGCGTCGAGGGGTGGCAGGAACTGGCGGACCTTGAACTGAAGGCGGCGATGGCCCCTGAGGAGTTGGTGGCGCGGGTCAACCGGCACCTGGCTCCGGCGTTGCACTTCCTTCGCGCCTGGGAGGTTCCCTTGACGGCCCCATCTCTGACGCCGTCGGTGCGGGAGGCTGTCTATCAGGTCTTGCTGCCACTCAATGGTTCGGCCCCTCAGATTAGAGCCCAACTTAGTGCTCCCGCTTTCTGCGACGAATGGCTGAGTCGGGCCAGCATTCCCGTGAGTGTTCAGCGGAAGGAGAAGCTCGTCGAGGTCGATGTCCGGCCGCAGATCCGGGAGCTGTTGCCATTGCAGGAGGAGAATGGCGCGCTTCGCTGGGGCCTCCGCCTGAGCGCAGGACAGGGCGGCAGTGTGCGCCCGCAGGTGATTATGGCCTACCTGCTGAAGGACGCCCTCAACGGTCGGGTCGATGGATGGGAAACAACGTTGCGTGTGTCGAGAACCGCGCTGATTTTGGATGGCGAGATGTGATCTCCTCTGTGGCCTCTGAGCATCAGCGGTGGGGAAGCCCACCAGCTTGAGGAGAAAGCGAATATCGGTTAATGAAGCGTGAGATCATCGTCAATTCCTCCATGGTGGAAACCCGGGTGGCCGTCCTGGAGGACGGCGTCCTGGTTGAACTTCTCATCGACGACTCGAAGAATAAGAGCATCGCCGGCAACATCTACAAGGGGCGTGTCCTGAAGATCCTTCCGGGGATGCAGGCTGCCTTTGTGGACCTGGGGCTGGCAAAGGATGCCTTTCTGTACGTCCGGGACATCTTCGAGGATCTGGAGGAGTACGAGCGCCTCCTGAACCTCGGCGAGGAAGGCGAGCCCGGCGAACCGCTTCCCGAGGAGCCGAGGCCCAGCTTCGCCCGCGGCCGGCGCCCACAGGCCACCATCGAGGAACTGTTAAAGGAAGGCCAGGAGGTCCTGGCTCAGGTGGCCAGGGAGCCGCTTGGGACCAAGGGGGCTCGCATCACGTCCCACATCACCCTGCCTGGCCGCTACCTGGTCTACATGCCGACAGAGCAACACATCGGCGTCTCCCGGAAGATCGAGAACGAGGTAGAGCGATCCCGGTTGAAGCAGATCGTCGAGGAGGTCAATCCGCAGCGGGAGGGGGTCATCGTCAGGACCGCCGGGATCGGCAAGGGGAAGGCGGAAATCGCCGCCGATCTGGAGTTTCTCCGCTCTCTCTGGAAGAAGATCAAGAGCAGGGCGGAAACCCTCACAGCTCCGGCGCTGGTGCAGAAGGACCTTGACCTGATCTTCCGGATCTTCCGCGACCTCTTCACGAAAGAGGTCGTCCGCTTGGTGGTGGACAGCCCGACTGAATACGAGCGGTGTCTGGAATACGCCGACTCGCTGCACCCTGATCTGAAATCGCACCTGTTCCTCTACACCGAAGACGAGCCGATCTTCAAGTCGTTCGGCATCGAACGGGAGGTTGAGAAGGCGCTGCGACACAAGGTCTGGCTCAAGTCAGGGGGCTACATCGTGCTGGAGGAGACCGAGGCCCTGGTCTCCATCGACATCAACACCGGGAAGTATGTCGGGAAACACGATTTTGAGGAGACGGTCCTCAAGACCAACCTGGAGGCGGCCAGGGAGATCGCGCGCCAGGTGCGCTTGCGAGACCTCGGTGGCATCATCATCATCGACTTCATTGACATGGCCCGGCAGGAGAGCCGGGATCGGGTCCTCCAGGAGCTGAAGGAGGCGCTGAAGCCTGACCGCTCCCCCACCAATGTCTCGCTCCTGTCGGAGCTGGGCCTGGTCGAGATGACTCGGAAGCGGGTCCGCCAGGGGCTGAACAAGGCGCTGAGTGCTGCGTGCCCGGCCTGCGGAGGTCTCGGCTATACCCGTTCGACCCCCTCCATCGCTCATCAGGTCCTTCGGGAGGTGGAGTGGCGGCTGTTCCAGAAGCGTGTCCTCCGCGTGCGGATTCGCGCCCATCCCGATCTGATCGGCTGGATCCAGGCGGAGGACGGCGAGATGGTCGAAGGGCTTCAGCAGACCTACGGCGGGGAGATCGTCCTTGTTCCGGAAGAATCGCTGGCGCCAGGGAAGTATCAGTTGCTCGAAGGGTAGCATGAAGGTCGAGATCGTGTGTTCCGAGCCCTCCCTGGCGTATCGAGGGGAATGGCAGGCGGACGACGGGCCGGAGGCGCTGGTCCGGCGCCTGCTCGGTGAGGCCAAGCGCTGCGGGATCCCGATTCAGCTTACCGTCGTGGGACACGGCACCTGGAGTATTGCCCCGAACGGCCGGGTCATCAGGGGCGCCCTGTTCCTGGAGAGGAAGCTGGCCGGAAAGAAAGAGCGTTCATAGTTCGGAGTCCAGAGTTCAGAGTTTTGGCTGTGAACGCTGAACTCTGAACGCTGAACTGTCCCCCGTCGGTTCTGCTTGACAGGGCGGCCGGAGCTGCCTAGAATACGTTTTGACAGCCATATTGCGTGATCGGAGAAGGAGGCCATAGGCCTCCTCTCCGTGTTTGTTGGCCTTAGTGCCGTCCAATTAACTTCG
>JACQEV010000026.1 GCA_016200385.1 Candidatus Methylomirabilota bacterium | reverse complement strand
TGCCGGGAAATGGCGTTTTCACCATCGACCTTTCGAGCGGCGTGGTCCTAGAGGACCTCGAGCGGACCATTATCGAACGTGTGCTGTCACAGACGGGATGGAACCGGACCAGGGCCGCCCAGCTCCTCGGCCTCTCCAGGGAAACGCTTCGGTATCGCATCGAAAAACACAACTTACAAGCCCCGCAATCTCCCGCCGAGAGATAGTCACTTAGGGCGTAGCCAGGCACAGCAGTATTCTCCTCCACCCCGGTGGCATGTCCCTTCGGCGCCAAGCGTACCGGCACGCGTATTGGTCAGGCCTTACCACTCAATCAGCGCGCTAGTGCCGTTTCCAACGTGTTGCGGCCGATCGCCGATAGGAGCCTTGCTAAGAACTATCGCTTTCCCTCGTCTCACCATTTTGGCGTGAATAGTTGGAACGGCACTAGATGTTGCAGGAGGACAACCCTTGCTTTTCAAAATACTGCTGATGATAGTCCTCCGCTCTATAGAACTGCGACGCGGGTGTGATTTCCGTGACAATCGGCTTTGTGTAACGGCCACTGCGCTGAAGCTTTTCCTTTGACGCGATCGCCGCAGCCCTCTGCTCCGGAGTGTGAAAAAATATTGCGGACCTGTACTGAGTGCCGACGTCCGGGCCCTGCCGATTCGACGTCGTTGGATCGTGGATTTCCCAGAACACGGTCAGCAGTTCATCATAAGACACTTTGGAGGGATCGTGTTCCACCTCGACTGCCTCGGCATGTCCAGTTTTGCCCGAGCACACATCTTTATACGTTGGGTCGTTGAACGCTCCACCAGTGTATCCAACCGAGGTAGATACCACTCCCTTCATTCGACGAAACGCTGCCTCTACTCCCCAAAAACAGCCTGCTGCAAAGGTGGCCTTTTCCATTCTATCTTCTCCTCTATCCGCTCACTGGGTTGATCTATACATTGCCTTATCCTCACGCGCTTAGCCCGACACGTCCGCACGGTCGCGGAGCGCCATCATGGTGGTGAGCATCGTCGCAACCAGCTTCTCTTTCCCATCGCTCACCGCATACACATCGCCCGCGCAGACGGTGACGATGCGCCCCGGCTTGGCGACGTGCCCCCGCGCAATCAGCCGCTTGCCAGTGGCAGGAGAGACGAAATTCACTTTGTACTCGATGGTGAGCACCGCTGAACCCACCGGCATAAGGCTCAGCGCAGCATAGCCACAGGCCGTGTCCACGATCGTTGCAACGATGCCCCCGTGGAGGAAGTCGTGCTGCTGAGTCAGGTCCTTCCGGAACGGAAGCTCGATTTCGACCTCACCAGGGGATACCTTGGTCACGCTGGCACCGATGGTCTTCATCAGCTTCTGCTTCGCGAAACTCGCGCGAACGCGCGCTTCAAAGTCAGGGTCCTGCGGTTCGAAGGCCGGCATGAGTGCCTCCTCAGGCCCTAATTTTTCTCGTCTTTGAAGCCGATATGCCAATGCGAGCCGTCGCAAAATGGCTTGTTCTTTGATGCGCCGCACCGACAAAGCGTGCAATGTTCCTCGGATGCACCCGCTCCTCGGGGCTCGCCTGTGAATGCTATCCCACCAGTGATGCAATAGGGTCCGTCTTTGGACACCGTGATCATCGGTTCTCGATCTTGGTCCCTGTGTTCCACTCCGGCGATCGAGTAACTCAAGGCCCCAGATGGACATTTCTTGACCGTTTCGATGATCTGTTCCACCGGCGCGGCGTCTGGATCGATCCAAGGTTCGGCCTTGAGACGAAAAACGGAGTTCAGCCGGTCCGTGCAGAACCCCGCATGGGAGCAGATCGACCGATTGTCGTGAATGGTGATCTTTCTGCCCACGTAATTCTTGCGGACATCCTTAGCCCCCGCCGAGAGCTTCACACCGGAAAAGCCGATCTTGCTGTGTGTGCCGTCGCAGAACGGTTTCTTGGCTGATGCGCCGCAGCGACAAAGCGCGATGACAGGCTTTGTGGGAATCGTTTCACCTTTTGAATTCTGAAGATGCTCCAGCTTTTGCACGATGTATGGACCATTAGGCGCGCATTCGATAGTCGGCTTTGAGCCTGGCTTGGTCGAATCCATTTTGCTCCCCTCGCAACTCGGTTGAGTTCAGCGATATCGAAGTCTGCTCCCGGCCTCTACGATGCGCAGGAAGCAACGGGGCTTCTTTCGGGAAGAGAGAGGCCAGCGGTGTGTTTGAGCGATCTCTCAACCCAGCTTATTTCGTCTTGTGCACCCCGACCTCGCCCTCCGTGATTTCTGGCGGACCAGCCATGAGCGGGGCGACTTTCTTCTTCACCCACTCCGCAGCCAGCCGGTTGGATTTTTCTGCCTGGGCTTTCGTCCCAAAGATGCTCACTGAAAGTAGCGCCCCCTTCCCCGCCCTCCTTCACACGCCGCAGCACTTCTTCGCTCGCACTACTCTTGTACCGCCGTATACTTGCGTACATGGTGTGCTCCTTTCTTGAGAGACCAACGTCTTCCCCCTACTGGCGATCTCCGATATGTTCGATACTTGAAATCCCGAGGATGTCGTTTTGGACATCGAGGACAAAGTGGATCATGTCGCCCACTTTAAGCCCCTTTAGCAACTCGTCCCGGTGTACGGCGAAACCGTGCCGCATAGGCAAAGGCATGAAGCCTGGGATAGGCCCGTGGGCCAGAAACAACATGTGCTCAGCTTCGTCCACCTTGATGACTCTGCCATCTCCTTCCAATCGAGTTTGGGCGTCTAAATGTCCGGTCGCGGCCAGACACAGACCCAACAGGAGAACGCTCGATACTAGCAGACGGCCCCAAGGCCGAGATCTAACGTGCATATTTATCTCTCCTTTCGCAACGGCAAATTAGGATTTCTTCTTGATATCCCTTCCCTGCGGGG
>JACQEV010000376.1 GCA_016200385.1 Candidatus Methylomirabilota bacterium | reverse complement strand
CCGTTGGGTGAGATCATCGATCACCTCCTGCGGCAGGCCGGAGTGCGCAGTGGCAACCAGTTCCCCGGCGGCCTGATCGATCAAGAACAGGATACCCGCCTGGGCCCGGACGGTTTCGAGGACACTCCGTAAGACATCGCTCAGAACCGCCTCGAGCGGGCCAGCGCGGTTGAGCGAGCCTGCGATCTGTTGAATGGCGCGCAACTCCCTCGTCCTGACAACGACCTCCTCGTGAAGTTCCGCCAGCAGCCGCCGGCGCTCCGCAGAGAGGGTAGACTTCTCCAGGGCTCTTTTCACGCTGTGCAGCAGCCGCATCCCGGGAAAGGGCTTAGGTAAATAGTCGAAGGCTCCCAGCTGGAGCGCCTCGATCGCCGACTCCTCATTCGGCGTGCCAGTGATGATGATCACTTCGATGTTGGCATCGACATCCTTCGCCCTCTTGAGGAACGTCAACCCATCCATGTCGGGCATCTGAAGGTCAAGGATGAGAAGTTGCCAGGGGCCCTGGTCCCTGAGCAACTCGAAAGCCTTCAGGCTATCTTGTGCGCCGGTGCTCTCATAGCCATTTCCGGACAGGATCTCTTGGACCAGCTCCACTGCCAGCGGGTTGTCGTCAAGGACCAGGATCCTCGGATTCGACTGCATACCCTGTCTCCTTCCACACCTCCCAACGGTCCTTGCATTCGCTACTGACTACTGCAATTAAACAGACCTGCCTAATACCCCAAACGCTGTGGCGTCCTGCAGCATATTTCTTCGCCCCTGGATCGGAATTCGAATCGCATCTCCTTGATTGTAAGAGCGCTAGCCGGCTCGCACGATGTTATCCACACCGCGTAAGGCTGCCGCCTCACGCGCTGCGCCACACCTACGCGTCCCTGCTCATCCAGCCCGGCGTCTCGCTCGCCTTCGTGCAGAAGCAACTCGGCCACGCCTCGATCCAAACCACCGTCGACGTCTACGGGCACCTGGTCCCCCTCGAGGGGCGCCAGGGCATCGAGAGCCTTGCCGTCTTCGCAAAACGCAACCCAGACGCAACCGACCCTGCCCCAGGGACACCACAATCCCGTGTAAGTCATTGAACCCAATCGTTGCAGATAGAAAAGCATCGTTTTGTCCGTGAACCTTTGCTAGCGTGGGGTTAGCACGCCACGCACACTAACAAAGGAGGGACAAAACGATGCAGGCTCAGGTTACCCCGTTGGATGGCTCCAAGGCAATCGGAATCACCTTCACCGACAAACCCGTGACGGCCTTTGGCGGGTTGGCCCTCTTTGTGGCCTTCGCCGAGCGGATCGGCCTGGCCGCGAAGCTCGCCGAGGTGCTCCCGTTCGTCCTGACCTCGCCGAATGCCACACCGCCTCATCACATCGTCCTCCCGTTCCTCGCGGGTGTCTTGGCCGGCGCCCGCCGCTTCGCCCAGCTCGCCGTCCTGCAGGCCGATGTCCCGGTCCGGCAGCCGTTCGGCCTTCGCCGGTTCCCGAGCACGGTGACGGTCGCCCGCTTCTTCCGGCGCTTCACCCCGAAGGCCATCACGGCGACCTTCGAGCCGCTCTGGACGTGGTGCCTCGACCGGCTCCCCGTCCGGACTGCCGGGTACACCCTCGACCTGGACTCGAGTGTCTTCGAACGGTACGGGACCCAGGAGGGCGCCCTCAAGGGCTACAACCCGAAGAAGCGGGGGCGGCCCTCCTCCCACCCGCTCTTCGCCGTCCTCGCGGAGGCCCGGTGCATCGCGCACGTCTGGCTCCGCAGCGGCAACACCGCCTCGGCCCGCGGCGCGATCGCCTTCCTGGCGGAGGTGCTGGCGCTCCTGGCGGGCCGGGTCCAGGTCGCCCTGGTCCGGGCTGACAGTGGCTTCTTCGACGAGGCGATCCTCGTCGCCCTGGAGGCGGCCGCCCTCCCCTACGCCCTCGCCGCCCGGTTCACGAGCCTCTTGCAAGCCGGCGTCACGGGGCTTACCTTCCGACCCTTCGCCCCGGGCTTCGAGGTCGCCGAGCTGGCGTTCCAGGCGCGGCGGTGGACCCGGGCACGGCGGATCGTCGTGGTCCGGGAAGAGCTGGCGACCCGGCCCGCCGCGCGTGGCCGGGCACTGCTCCAGGTCCCGGGCTACCGGTTCCACGCCGTCGTGACGACGCTCACCCTGCCTCCCAAGACGGTCTGGCGGACCTACAACGGGCGGGCCGACAGCGAGAATCGCATCAAGGAACTCAAGCACGCCTTCGGGGCGGATGGGTTCTGCTCCCGGCGCTTCTCGGGGACCGAGGCAGCGCTGCGGTTCATCTGCCTCTTGTACAACCTGGTCGGGGAGTTCCAGCGGAGCCTCGGGCAGACCACGCTCCGGACCTTGGCAACCCTGCGGACCACGCTCTTCGCCTGTGGGGCGATCCTTGGCGCGGACGGCAGACAACCAATGCTGCGGCCGTCCCGTGCGAAGCCCTAGCAGGCCACGTTCCTCGCCTATCTCCAGCGCCTGCTCCCGATGGCCCCAACTGCAATGCAGTTCCGGCGACAGAGGCTAACGTATGACACGTCAACTGCAACATTTGGGTT
>JACQEV010000349.1 GCA_016200385.1 Candidatus Methylomirabilota bacterium | reverse complement strand
GCTTGACCATGCCCAAGCGCCAGAAACCGCCCCAATCGACGTTTCAGCAGCACATCGCGGATTTCCTGGTTCGTGTGCATGGTTGCGCCGTGCTCGACCAGGCGGAGATCACCGACACCGAGCAACGCGGCTTCCCGAAACGCTACCTGCGGCCCATCCTGCCCAGCCCACGCTTCCTGAAGACGACCGTCATCGACGCCGACGAAGACGGCCACCCGCTCATCGAACGCCAACTCTGCCTCATCGACTGCGACCTGCCCGAAGCGGTCCTCCAGGCCCGGCACCCGGCCCTGTGGGAGTACCTCCAGACCGCTGCCGCGCTAGGCATCAAGGACGGGTACCTCGTGAGGAAGCGAAGCCCGTGGTACAGACAGGAGCAGCGAAACCCGGCCCCGTTCCTTTGCACGTACATGGGACGCGGCTCCGACCAGAAGCAGCCTTTCCGGTTCATCTGGAACCGTTCTCAGGCCATTGGTACCAACCTCTATCTCATGCTGTACCCCAAGAATGGCCTCGCGCGCATGTTGCGCGACCACGCTGACCGCGCCGCCGACGTGTTCGCTCTGCTCGGGCAGGTGACCGGCCACGAACTCCGCGGCGAGGGCCGGGTCTACGGCGGCGGCCTCAACAAGATCGAGCCGAGCGAGCTCGCGCGCATTTCTGCAGTGGCGTTTGTCGAGCGCTGGCCCGAACTCCGGTCCGCGGTGCAGCGCCAGGGAGAACTCTTTCGTGAGCTGTCGGGCGGAATGTGCAACCGGGAAGATAGGTACCAATGGGCAACTAACAAGCCGATGAAGCTGACGGTCGCCTTCGGCCTTAAATGGTCAGCTTCCGTGCTATACTGTCCATACACCTGCGCTATACTGACCAGTATACTCATAGTTAGGCGGCTGGAGAGAGCGGCTCGGTTTCGGCGAGCACTTCGCAGAGAGGAAGGTGGGCGATGAGCGAAGAACACCACCCGCGGCACGGTCTACTTGAAGAGGTTTTCGAAACAACGCTTTTCAACTGCCGGTTCTTCGTGCTCGTCCCCGTTCTCGGCATACTTGTTGCGGCAATTGTCATGTTTGTTAAAGGCTGTATCGAAATTGTCCAGGGCGTTCGCGCTTTCCTACCAGGATTGTTTAGTCTGCGGCCCAACACTCAGGACGACAGCAACGTTATTCTGTCCTTTATTCCAGCGATAGATAACTACTTATTCGCCACAATACTTCTCATCATCTCCATGGGTCTGTACGAGCTATTCATCAGTAAGATTGATCCGGAATCGAGGACAGCGCAGACGCGTCCCGACTGGCTAGTTGTAAAAAACTTCGACGATCTCAAGTCTAAGATCGGAGAGGTAGTGATTATGATCCTCATCGTGCACTTTTTTAAGCTGTCCTTCAGCATCGCCTACAACAGTGCCCTGGACCTCTTGGCCTTGGGCGGTGGAATCCTGTTAGTCGCTGGCTCTTTAGTCGTAACTCACTACGTGTCCGGGATGAAGCCAAGCAGGCCGAAGGGCGCGAGTGCCGCCTAACTTCGGCATACAGCCGACGGAGTACCTCCCCCAATAATGTGAACACCCACACCTAACGATGGAGGGGGTGTCCGATGCGAGGTGTCAAGCGGCGTCAGGGGTCCACAGGACGCATGAAGAAACATCGCGACAGTCACGAGTTCAAGGTGACGGCGGTGAAGATGGCCAACGCCCTGGACATCGAGACGAACACCGTGGCCGGACCTTCGCGACGTTCGCTGAGCTCGAAGCGCCGCTCACGGCCTACATCCGCTTCTACAACCACCGCCGCCTGCACTCCGGGATTGACTACCACACGCCCGAAGAGTATGAGAGAGTCATGGCGTGAACCCGTGTCCACTTTTTCGGAGGAAGATCACGCGCAAAAGAGCCGTGCGCGGCTGATGCGCAGAGCGTTAGATTGCAACAAGTAAAGGGAGGAGGACGAGAATGGCTCTTCCAAACTATCAAGAAATAGTTGCACTCATAAAAAAGGGAGCGACTATAGAGGCTCAAGAGAAAATCATGGAGCTACGAGAAGCCGCGCTTGAGTATCAAAACGAAAACCTCGCATTGAAGAATGCCGTTAAAGAATTGAAAGAGGCATTGGCGCTTCGCGATAGCTTGGAATGGCAGAAACCATATTACGTAAGAAAACAAAATCCGGAAGACAAATTCTGCCAATGTTGCTACGACGCTGATGGTCGAGCGATTCGGTTACAGGAACTGGAGCGCGGTTATTGGCGGTGCGTTCAATGCAAGAACGACTATATGGACGGAAATTACAAAGACCCTTCAACTGATTTTGAGGCCAGCGGTCGCAACCCAATAACTGGATATTGATATGCAATCTAACCACGCGTTCGAGAGCGGACGCGCCGACAAACGGCGCGCCACTCAACGCGAACGTTAGCTGGCTTGGGAGAACATGAGGAAGATCCAAGCAGATCCCGTTCTCACCGCTAGTCAATACGAAGAGCTCGGCGAGCTACTCACAGCAACCGCCGGTATGGTCATCTTCGCGCACGTCTGCGCCCCGGGGTTCCAAGAGTCGAACAAGACCAGCATCCTGATGAACGGCCTTGCGCGTGCCGCCAAGACGCTCGACGGTGTCCTCGCCCTTTATAAGACTAAGGACTACCAAGATTGCTGGGTTCTCGTCCGGGGCATGCTAGAACGCTACTTTCACCTGAACTACCTTCGGACGACCGGGGAATACGACGAGTTCGAGGCATGGTCCTTCTGGGAGCAGTACAATATCAGGAACAAGATGCGTAGCGATCACGAGATCAAGGGAAAACTGGACAAGGAGTTCTTCAGTGATACTTCAGCACAGAAGGCGCGCATTCGTGAGTTCGCAAAGGACCCACCCTCGTGGAATCGCGAGCATCCCGCAGTGAGCGCGGAACGCCTTGATCTCGAGTTTCTCTACGATTTCCTGTACCGGTTCGGGTCAACGCAGACCCACCCGTATGCCAATGATGGATACCAGGATCTTCACTCCCTAACCGGTATGGGACTCAAGGAGAACTTCCCCGATCAACGAACGGTACTTCACAATGCTTGTCTCCTGACCATAATGCTCATGGGGGAGTGCATGATTGGGACAGGCCGCCAGTGGCACGGCATGCTTGAGAGGTTTCTCGACGAGTGCATGGACTACCTCAAGAATGGGGACGCCAGATACCAAGCGACCTTTGTCCAGTTCAAGGACCTAGGGCCGGACTTCGAATGGTGTAGATCCAAGCCTACGGACGGGGAGCAAGCCAGCTAACTAGCGCTTGGAGCTGGGCTGCGATGCACGCTTCTGCCTGAGGGGCGGGCCTGAACCCCACCCACGGAGGGGCGCGCCAGAAGCGCGCCCCTTGCCCCGCAGCTCAAGCGCGTCACGTTAGATGCCGAACTTCGATTCAAGGGGGATAGGAGGGTGCTGAGGGGCGCTGCAGAAACCTGGATTTGAACACTGGCTTGGGAGTTCTACTGGAACGGCCTGTTACACGATGCCGCGGGTGCGAAGCGCGGCGAGTTGCGAAGGACCCCAGCCGAGATACTTCTGATAGACGTAGCCGTTGTGGTAGCCGGGAGGGCGGCAGGCCCAGCGGACGCGAGGCGGCGTTCCCGTCATTCGCCACACCGGCATCTGCAGGGTCAGCTCCCCGTAGATCGGGTCGGAGAATTTTTCGAAGCTCCCCCGCTCCCACCAGTTCTCCCGCGATAGGACCTCCATCGGCGATTCCATCCTGCCGAACACCACCACCCCCGGACCCGGATCAGCCATGACCTTCTCCAAAATCTCGTCCGAGGTCAGATGGATGGACCAGCGTTCGATCTCTTCTCGCAGAAGCTGCTCGTGTTCCGGCTTCACACGAACTGACGTCGTGGCAAATCGCGGGTCCTGGGCCAGCTCGGGCCGTCCCATGATCCGGCAGATCGC
>JACQEV010000348.1 GCA_016200385.1 Candidatus Methylomirabilota bacterium | reverse complement strand
CAGAAATTCCCTTGTCCCGCTTGGCTCGATCGGTGATCGCCATGATGACATAGATGCCTGCCACGCTTCCCTGGGTAATGAAATTCTTTGAGCCGTGGAGGACCCAGTGATTCCCGTCAAGCGTCGCAGTGGTCCGCATCCCGGCCGCATCGCTTCCTGAGCCTGGCTCCGTCAACCCCCACGCGCCCAGAACCTTGCCACTGGTCAATTGGGGGAGGTATTTCCTTCTTTGGGCCTCGGTGCCGGCCAGGTAGATATGGTTGCTGCAGAGGGAGTTGTGCGACTCGACGGTCAGCGCGACGGAGGCGTCGTACCGTCCCAGTTCCTCGAGGATCAGGGCGTAGGTAATGTAGTCCATATCCGCACCGCCGTACTCTTTTGGGAAGAGGATCCCCATCAGCCCAAGTTCCGAGAGCTTCGCAACGATCTGGGCCGGGAACTCCTCCCGCTCGTCGAGCTCTCTTGCCACCGGCGCGATCTCCTGCTCGGCGAACTCACGAACCATCCTCTGGACGGCCTTCTGGTCCTCGCTCAGCTCAAAATCCATCGCTGGATCCTTACTCCGCACTGCCGGTTAGAAATGCCCGCCCCTTGGCGTCTCAAAGCCATGAATGCTACGCGGGGACGAAGTAGACGTCGGTCGGCTTGAATTTCGAGAGTCGCCGGAATTTCGCTTTGACCTTCATGCCCACCCAATCCAGCGAGGGCTTCAGCGAATCGGCACCAAGCAACCGGGAGAGGAAAAGCGTGTTGATGCCAGGCCATTCCACAAGGATTAGGACGAAGGGGGTGTCCTTCAGGAACTCCTCGCTCCCGAAGTAGCAGACCGTGAAGGTGTGGACGGCGCCCACCTGGGGGAGTTCGAACCAGTCACACTCACTGCCGCAATCCATACAGTGCAGCTTGGGCGTGGCGTACGTGTAGCCGCACTTCGTGCATCTGGTCCCCAGCAGCTTCCGGTTGGCAAGGCCGGCAAAGAACGGCGAATCCTGCCCGTAGCTGTGGATATAATCGATCTGATAAGGCTGCTTGATGACGATGGGGGCCATGGCCTTAAGCTGCGACAGGTCCTTGGGGAACGGGACGTTGAACAGGATCGTTCCCTCGTCCGTCTCCGGCAAGGCGACCCGCTCACCGTCCGTTGGCCCCTGCTTCGATCTCTCATGCTTAGCCTTCGCCATTGCATCCTCCCTCCTCACGAGCGCCCGCCGCGGCTCACGCTTTCTCCATAATCGTCAGGGTGACGTAGGTCCCGGTGCCGGCGTGACTGTGGATGGCCCCGCGTCTGGCGTCCTTGACCTGCAGCCGGTCATTGCCGAAGTGCTTCCTAATGGTTCCCTGAAGCTGCCACAGGGCGAAGACCGCCTGCATGAGCCCGGTCGCTCCGACCGGATGGCCGCAGGCGATCAGGCCGCCCGATGGGTTGACCGGCACCGTTCCAGCCTTCTTGAGGGTCAGGCCATAGTCGAGGTTGGGGAGGAAGGGGTGTCCCTCCTCCGTCCATCGGCCGCCCTCTCCATATTTGCAGAGGCCCATGTCTTCATAGGTCTGGATCTCGGAGGAGGTGTAGGCGTCGTGCAGCTCAATGAAGTCCAGCTCCTCGACCGGGTTGGTGATCCCCGCCATCTGGTAGGCCAGCTTGGAGGCCATTCGGCCTGCACGAAATGAGTGAATGCCCGGGTACTTGAGGCCACGGTAGTCACTGGCTCGCTCATGGGGGAGCAACAAAACCTTGCGGTGGGGTCGATCGGCCATCCGCATCGCGTCGGTCCCGCGGCCGACCCCAACCACCCTCGCCAGCTTCAACCGCTTTCCGCTGGCCTTCTCCAGCTTGTTGACCCCCTCCTCGCTGGCCAGGATGGTCACCGCTGCCCCGTCGGACATGACGCAAATATCAAGGCGGGTTAGGGGCCAGGCGACCATCGGAGCCCGCCGCACGTCCTCGATGGTGAGAACCTGCCGCTTCTGGGAGTACGGGTTATGAAAGGCGTTGTTGTGGTTTTTCACCGAAACGTGGGCCATCTGCTCGACGGTCGTGCCGAACTCCTTCATGTGTCGGACCACCATCATCGCATAGTAGCCGGAATAGAACCCCCCGACTGGATAGTCGAAGCTCACATCGGAGGCCAGGGCGATAAACTCGTTTCCCTTCCAGGTATTCACATGAGACATCGTCTCGAATCCATAGGCGACGCAGACATCCATCAGGCCGGAGGCCACCGACTTCCAGGCTTCCTGAAAGCACAGGCCGCCTGTGGCGCCACCTCCCTCAACCCGGTGGCTCGGCTTGGGACAGAGGCCCAGATAGTCCTGCACCATGATCCCCGACATCAATTGCCGCTGAAAATGGTCCGAGAAGTAGGATGCGACCGACCCGTCTACGATCTCAACAAACTTGGGATGCTCAAGTCCAAGATCCCTGAGGGCATAATCATAGGCCTCTTTCACCATCGGCTGGAAGGTGACATCCGGCCTCGCCTTGGTGAACTTACTCACCCCTCCCGATACCATGTACACCGGCCGCATCGAGTTCCCCCTCCCAATCAGGCGTTTCCAATTCAAGGTAGCAGTTAGCGAAAGAACTTATGCTCCATCGCCCCCAAGTGTCCTGTCTCAGAAGTTCGCTCAATAAGTCGCCCGGTTATGGATTTATGGTGAAAGCCTGTCATCCTGAGCAAAGCGAAGGATCT
>JACQEV010000347.1 GCA_016200385.1 Candidatus Methylomirabilota bacterium | reverse complement strand
GGTCAGGGCCAAGGGCTCCGCCTCCGGTGTATGCTCGCCGGACGCAGGCCAGACCCAGGTGGTCGCGGATTTTCTTGAGGACTGCCAGATCGGCCAGCTTCCCGAGTGTCGTGAGCCACCAAGGGATCGGTTGCTTGGCCAGCTTGAGGTCAGCGATCCTTCCCCCGATGCTCATCGCCAGGTCGTAGACCTTCCGCTTGAGAAGCGGGGCGTCCAGGTGACGGACTTGCACCGTCCGGACCATCTGCTCGTAGACCCGCGGGGGCGAGAAGAGGACCTGAGGGCCGATCTCGCGGATATTCTGCTGTATCGTCTCCGGGCTCTCAGTGAAGTTGATCGTGAAGCCGGCCTGCAACCCACAGGAGATCGACATCATCTGCTCGCCGATCCAGGCGAATGGCAAGAACGAGACAAAATCGTCATCCTCGCTGCAGGGGTCCACCGCCATCATGTTTTGGCCCATCTTGAGCATGTTGTGATGGGTCAGGAGTGCCCCTTTGAGCTGGGCGGTGGTTCCAGAGGTATAGAAGAGCAAGCAGACATCGTCCCCCTGGCCCTTTTCTATCAGCTCCTCAAAGAGGTGAGGCTCCCGCTCCCCCAGCCTTCTCCCTAGCTCGCTGACCTCCACGAGGCTGATCAGGATCGGATCATCGTACCCGCGCATCCCTTTCGGGTCATCCCAGATGACCCGGTCCAGCTTCGGGCAGCGGTCCTTGATGGCCAATGCCTTATCCACCTCTTCCTGCCCCTCGCCGATCAGGAACTTGGCGTCGGAGTGGTCCACGATGTATTGAACCTCGTCGATCAGGGAATCCTGGTAGAGCCAGACAGCTATGCCCCCGACACTCAGAGCGGCCATCTCTGCCCACAGCCCCTCGGGGCGGTTCTGCCCGATCAGGGCAACCTTGTCGCCGCGGCCGAGGCCCAGGGCGACCAAACCCAGAGCCAGCGCCTTAACACGCTCGAGGTATTCCTGCCAGGTGATTGGCCGCCAGATCCCGAACTCCTTCTCCCGCATGGCGACCTTCCGGGAGCCGTACTTCTGAGCCGTCCGAAGCAGGAGCTTGGGCAGCGTGAGGTCCTTTGTGATCTCCATTGAAGGGCTGGTGGGACTAGCGACGCGTCGCATACAGGTCTTCCACCTCGCCGAGATAGGCCTTGATGACGGCAGGATCTGCCTGGATTTCTGGCGGCGTCCCATCCGCGATTTTCTGGCCGAAATTCAACACCGCCACGCGGTTTGAAATATCCATGACAACCCCCATATCATGTTCCACCAAGATGCAGGTGGTCCGCCAGCGCTCCGCCTCGTTGATCTCCAAGATGAACCGGGCCATGTCTTCGGTCTCTTCCAGGTTCAGACCCGCCATCGGCTCATCCAGCAGGATGAGCGTCGGATTCAGAGCCAGGGCCCGCGCCAGCTCGACCCGCTTCTGAAGGCCGTAGGGCAGCATGCCCACCACCTTATCCCGGATGTGCTCGATCTCAAGGAGATCGATGATCCTGCGTTCGATGAATTCTCGATGCTCGATCTCTTCTCGAGATGCTCTTCCTACATAGATCGCGCCATCGAGCAGGCCGGTTTTCATGCGGATATGCCGGCCGAGCCTGATGTTATCGAGGACCGTCATGCCGCTGAACAGCTCGATCTTCTGGAAAGTGCGAGAAATGCAGAGGCGGGCTCGCTGGTGGGGCCGGAGAGAGCCGATGTCCCTGCCGTCAAAGATGATCCTGCCCGCATCGGGCTTGTAGAGGCCGTTGATACAATTGAGGAGGACGGTCTTCCCGGCGCCGTTGGGCCCGATGAGCGAGAAGATCTCCCCTCGTCTGACTTCGAGGCTCACCCCGGCGAGCGCGCTGACCCCCCCGAACGCGATCTGCAGGTCTTCGACTTGCAACAGGACATTAGGCTGGGTCACCTACCCTACCCTTCCATCCGCGCGGGGAATGTCGTTTTCATCTTGACATCTCCCAGGTGGGTTCTGAGCCGTATCCGCGGCTGCGCATGAGCTTTAGGTCTCGACGGCGTGAAGCTTCGGCGAGAGCCGGACGGGCGTCCCGATATAGGCCGTCTGGAGCAAATGCGAAAAGAACACCGATGAGGCCGTAAATGGGAAATCACGGCCGTCGGGTGTGCGCGCAATGCCGAAATAGTCATGTCCGCCCTTGGTTGCCTGATAACTGATGAATGCGACGACCATGCCGTCTGGGACCTTGGCGCTGGTCAAACCTTCTTGTTCCTGGAGATCGCGCTCGGCCATTGAATTGTAATCGTCGTGATCGAAGGGTTCGAGATCGGTGCGGAGTTTCGACACCTCTTCGGTTCCGCCCCCCACCAGGATCGCGTAGCCGTCAAAGGCGTGATGGCCCCCAACACCGCTGATGCCGGCGTATGCGACCTCGTGTGGTCCCATCTCCGGGGCGGGGTAGCCAGCAATGCCCCAGAGTTGCTTGGCCGCCTCAAAGGTGAGACGGATGAAGGTCGGCGCGATGGCATGGCCCGACTGCGCTCCGCCGGAGCGGCCAGCCTTGATGAGCGTGCCGTTGGTCCCGACATCATTGCTGAGGAGGGCGTGAGTCACAGTCTTCTGATATCCCAGGCTCTTCAGGATAACGTCTAGTTCGGTCAGGGGAACGCTGGGAAACGGGTTATGGTGCTCAAGGATCTTCAGGCTCGACAACCCGGGGATGCGCGCCTGGCTCAGCGCGGTGGAGACAGAGGACGCCATCGCTTTGGAAAACAGGTGGCTTTCTCGGTCGCGGATGCTGGATGGGTCCACGCCGCATCCCACGCCGGCGACCCGGACCGCGCGCTCTGTCGCGGGAGGCTGGCTGGAGAGAATGAGGCCGGCGTATCCGATGCTTTGCGGGGCGACGCCGATCAGCTTCAAGGGGTAGTAAATCGTCCGGTCTTCGATCTCATCCGGATGCGTGGTGACGTGGGCGGTGGAGAGCTTGCGGCGTGCCAACTCATGGGTGTAGAGGCGCTGCTCATACACGAACTTGTCTAACGCCTTGACAAGCTCGAAATCGTGTTGATAGGCGCGGCCCAGCGCAGCCGCTCCCAGCTTCAGCATATTCGCCTTAGCGAATTTGCGGTCGAAGGGAGAGACAAGGCTGGCGAAGATCTCCGTGGTCTCCGCCGGCGTAATCCGTGGCCGGTTCCGATTCGTCCCTTTTGTATTGCCGCCTGTGACCGCGATCGACATCTCTTCTCCACGGTCAAGGAGATCTGCGAGGGCATCATTGAAGGGCACCATGCCCGAGGAGGATGCGGCGTGAGTGGGAGTACACCTGATTTTGGGCGTGTGATGAAAGTATTGGCGCAATTGGCTACTGGCCAGGCGGCGACCGAAGTCCTCAGCGACTTTCTCCTCTGTGGTCTGACCAAGTTCGTGCGTGTAAGAGATGGCAACGTTAATGGTGGTGACGCGGGAGAGGTCCACTCCCCTGGTGGCAGCGTCCGCGACAAGACGCTCGAACCCTGTCCAGAGAAGCGATTCGGCGTAGATCTCCTCGAGCTTCCCCGATTCCCAGTATTCTTGAAGCGACTTGCCACCTCCGGCGCTGGCCGCCTCCCAGATCGGTGGTGGGTTGAAGTTGGCAACCCAAGCAATCAGATAGACTGGCGGCCTGCCCTCGCTCATTAGGCCCTCCTCGCTTCCTTCACATGAGTTCTCTGCACTCGACTGCGCCCATGAACTGTGCCTGCTAGGCCGGGCTAGTCTCGAGCTGTCTTGCCAATGATCGCTCGAGCGGGATCAATTTCCTCCCGGAGGATTCGAAGCTCCTCATGGCTCGGCGGCTCAAGCTCCTCCACCTTTTCCTTCACGAGTGGGGTGAACTCCATCTCCTTGACAACTTCATCCACGCTCAGACCGCGAAGTACCCCTAGCAGGACCATCTGCCTCGTGTGATCATCAAATCCGTACAACGCCTTTGAGGTTGCCACCCTCCAGGGGCCGGTGTCCCTGGGCAAGCCGGCCCGCTCGCGGGCCCCGGGGGTCCCGTCAAGGTATCCTGGCGACGTCAGAAAGTCTACCTGCTTGACGAACCGCCGGCGCTCATGCCTGATGACGATCACCGTTCGCCAGCATTGGGTCAGCACCTCGTTCGCCCCTCCGCTCCCCGGAAATCGCTTCTCAGGGTGCGTGTAATCCGCCCCCAGCATCGTCGAGTTGAGGTTACCGAACTGGTCGATCTGGGTCGCGCCGAGGACACCCAGATCAACCATTCCAAGCTGGGCCTGAGCGAAAATCGTGTTCATGTTGGACCAGGCCAGCGACTTGTAGCAGTTGCGCGGCCCGCCCATCGTGAAGCGGACGAAGGGAGTCTCCGGCAGCGACCCCACCGCGCCGAATTCGTAGACTTGAACCATCCGTGGGGCGTGAAGACGCTGGGCCAGGATCGCGGCGATCTGCGGCAGCCCGTAGCCGATGAACACGATCTTGCCGTCCTCAATTAACCGGGCACACTGGCAAATCATGAACTCCGACTCGGTGAAGTCGCTTTGGATCAATGATACCCCTCTCTAATTGTGGCCTGTCGCTTGAGGTCGAGGAGCTTCTCGACCCCAACGCGCTTCGCCAAAAACTCTTCGTGTGACGCCACACTATAGACATATTTGCCGAGGTAGGCCGCCATCTTCTGCGCGTCGCCCGAGGCGGCCATATACTCCAGGAAGTGCTCCGTGTCCATTTCATATACTCCCTGCGCTCCACCAGGGAGGCAGCCGAACGGCGCATAGACCACCGCGTCCACCAAATAATAGGGAATTGTGGTTTTGGCCGGTTCTTTTCGGATGTCGTTGGTGGTAATGATCTCTTCGGTGGAGATGATGGTTCGCTTAGAGGCCATCGCTGTCTCGAGCGGCGACACTCCCGGGCCGAAGCAGCGCGCGTTACCGTAGATGTCACACTGATGGACATGCACCAGGCCGACGTCGGGGTTGACGGCCGGGACCAGCGCGATCGGCCTCCTGGTAAATGGATCCTGAACCACCTTGGCCCCCGAATAGGTCAGGGTATCTGTTGCCAACAGATTCCGGGTCGGCAGGAATGGGACACCCATTGCCCCGGCCAAGTGGCGCAGTGTCAGGGTGCCGTTGGTCCACTCGGTGACCTTGATCCTCCCTTCTTCCACCGCCCTCCCTATAAGACTGCCGAGACCCAGGAAGCCGACATCGATCCCCCGAAGGCAGCCTCCTTCGGCCAGCAGCGTACTTTCCATCAAGGTGAACTTGGC
>JACQEV010000346.1 GCA_016200385.1 Candidatus Methylomirabilota bacterium | reverse complement strand
TCCTGAGCCTAGTCGAAGGGCCTGTCCACCCAGTGGGGCATCCTCAATCGAGCGATCGGTCTCGACGTCCGGCATTAGTGCGCATCCAACTAGATCTCCTCACTATTGGCGCGCACCCTGCCGGGACAAGAAACGAGCGTGGCAAGGCGCGGCCCTCGGGCCCGACCGAGGCGCACGTTGTCGGGTGCGTCGCAGGGAGCGCCCCGTGGGCCAGCAACGCCGTCAGGCGAAGTTAATTGGACCGGCACGAGCGGCCCTCAGCGACCCACCACGGACACCAGCTTGAAGATGGGCAGATACATTGCGATGATCACACCGCCGACCACGACCCCGAGAAAGACCATCAGCATCGGTTCAAGCAGCGCGGTCAGATTCGCGACCGCCTGATCGACCTCGGCGTCGTAGAAATCCGCGATCTTCGCCAGCATGGAGTCGAGCGACCCTGTCTGTTCACCAACGCTGATCATCTGCACGACCATCGGCGGAAACACCCCGGAGGCCTTTAAGGGTTCGGCAATGGTCTTCCCCTCAGCAATGCTGGAGCGGGTCTTCAGAACGGCTTCTTCCACGACCTTGTTCCCGGCTGTCTTTGCCGTGATATCCAGCCCGTCAAGTATGGGGATCCCGCTGGACACCAGCGTTCCCAGAGTGCGCGTGAACTTCGCCACCGAGACCTTACGAATTAACTCGCCTAGCACCGGGGCCCACAGGAGGATTCCATCGATGACCCTTTTTCCCTTCTCGGTCCTGTAATAGAAGCGCAGGCTGAGCACCGCCATCACGAGAAGACCGATGACGGTCAAGAGATGCTGACGGACAAGGCGGCTTAGTTCCAACACGATCTGGGTCGGCAGCGGCAGCGCCGCGCCGAATCCCTGGAACAGCGACTTGAAGGTCGGAATCACGAAGACCAGCAAGAAGATGACAACCGCAATGGCGACCGTCACGATTGTGGCGGGATAGATCAGGGCACCCTTGACTTTTCGCCGAAGGTTCATCGCCTTCTCGATGTAAGCCGCAAGGCGAGTCAAAACGGTGTCTAGAAGCCCTCCGGCTTCGCCCGCCTCCACCATATTCGCGTACAGCGGTGTGAATATCGTCGGATGCCGCTTGAGCGCGGCTGCAAAGGTCGAACCCCCTTCCAGATCCTCCCTGATCTCCGTTAGGACCTTTTTTAACTGCTTGTTCGACTGCTGGGCTGCAAGAACCTCAATACACTGAACCAGGGGAAGTCCGGCGTCGATCATGGTGGCGATCTGCCGAGTGAAGACGGCCAGTTCTTTATCTTTCACCTTCCCGCTGAAGCCGGGGATGTTCAACTGAATCGCCTTCGGCTTCGGCTTGACGGAGGTCGCCATCACCCGTTGCTGGCGAAGTTGAGCCACCACGGCCTCTTGGGTATTGGCCTCCATTTGCCCGGCCACCAACTGGCCGGTCCGGGTTCGTCCACGGTAGGCGAAGACCGGCATCGGTCGCTACCCCTTTGCTGTCATAATTGATGATACGCGGTCCGACAAGCCCGTCATCGCTTCATTGCCCCCTGCGCCCGCTGGATCATCTGGGACAGCTCATCGGGCATCCTACTCCTCAGCATTGCCTCTTCCAGCGTGATGTTCCGCTTCAGACAGTGAGTGAGGAGCGACTGATTCATCGTTTGCATTCCAAATTTCTCCTGGCCGGTTTGCATAGCGGAGTAAATCTGATGGACCTTGTCATCCCGGATCAGATTGCGGACGGCAGGATTCGGGATCAAGATCTCCAGAGCCAGCACACGCCCCTGGCCGTTGCTCTTGGGGATGAGGTCCTGACAGATCACCCCTTCCAGGACGAAGGAGAGCTGGGTGCGAATCTGCGGCTGCTGGTGAGGAGGAAACACGTCGATGATCCGGTTAATGGTTTCCACGCAGGAGTTGGTGTGAAGTGTCGCGAAGGTCAGGTGCCCGGTCTCCGCGACGGTAAGTGCCGTCTGGATGGTCTCTTGGTCGCGCATCTCTCCGATGAGGACCTTGTCCGGATCTTGCCGGAGCACTCGCCGAAGCGCTTCCGCGAACGTTCGGGTGTCGGAGTGAACCTCTCGCTGGTTCACGATGCAATTCTTATGTGGGTGCACGAATTCGATGGGGTCCTCGATGGTCATAATGTGTTCACGGCGCTCGGAGTTGATCTTGTCGATCATGGTCGCAAGCGTGGTCGATTTTCCTGAGCCGGTCGGGCCCGTGACGAGGATCAACCCTTTCGGCTTATCGCACAGGTCACCCACCACTTTGGGAAGGCCCAATTCTTCGAAGGTATGAATGGCGTAAGGGATGACCCTGATCGCCATCCCTACGGCCCCGCGCTGAACGAACACGTTGGCCCGGAACCGACTGAGGCCTTTGATCCCGAAGGAGAGGACCAACTCCTTCTCTTACTCAAATGCCTGCTACTGCGCATCGGTCAAAACGCCGTAGGCCAGATTCTTCGTCTCTGCGGGGGTCAGTGGCGCTCCATTGAGAGGAGTGATACGGCCGTGAAGACGGAAGACCGGTGGGGCGCCGGCGGCAAGGTGAAGGTCGGAGGCGCCACGCTCAACCATCTCCTTCAACATCTCATGCAGATTCATGCTGGACTCCGGTTGAGATAGCTTTTAGCAAGTCTTAGCAAGAAGAGTGCCACTTTTTGTCACTCTCGAAGCCTTCGGCGTCGGCTGGGGAGATGGCGAGTCACTCGAGGATCGATGGGCCTGCCGGCAGAGGATTTCGAAGGCCAGGCGACGATGTCACGAAAGGGGGGAGGCATCAAAAGAGGCTGGTGACTCGCACGACCTCGTCGAGGGTCGTGACGCCTTCCCGAATTTTTTGGAGGCCGCTCTCCCGGAGGGTCTTCATCCCGTACTTGCATCCAAGGTCTCGGAGATCACTGGTGGAGGTGCCGCTCAGAATCGCCTCTCGGATCTCCTCGTTGAGCAGCATCACCTCATAAAGGGCAATCCTGCCCCGATAGCCGAGGTCGCCACAGGTCATGCAGCCCTCCCCACGATAGCAGGTCACGGTCTTCACTTCCTCCGGGGTGAACCCGATGTCCTGCAGGGCAGAGGCGGGAACTGATACTTCCACCCGGCACTCCATACACAGGCGACGGACCAAACGCTGGGCAAGGAGCAGGTTGAGAGAGGCGGCAACCAAGTATGGCGGCACGCCCATGCTGATAAGGCGGCCCACCGTGCTGGGGGCGTCGTTGGTGTGGACCGTGCTCAGCACCAGGTGTCCAGTCATGGCCGCCTTGATCGCAATCTCAGCCGTCTCGAAGTCGCGTATCTCCCCAACCATGATGATGTCAGGGTCTTGTCGGAGAAACGACCTGAGTAACGCGGGAAAATTCAAACCGATATCCGGCTTGACCTGAACCTGGTTGATCCCGCCCAGATTGTACTCAACGGGATCCTCTGCAGTCATGATGTTTGTGTCGATGGTGTTAAGGCGGTTCAAGGCTGAATACAGGGTGGTGGTCTTCCCGCTCCCCGTCGGGCCGGTCACTAAGATCATACCGTGCGGGGCCAGGATCGCCTTCTCAAACATTGTAAGGGCCTCCGGCTCGAATCCAAGCTTCGCCATGTCCAATTGGAGGTTCGAGCGGTCGAGCAGCCGCATGACCACCTTCTCCCCGAATAGCGTCGGCACTGTGGAGACCCGAAGATCCAATTCTTGCTGCCCCATCTTGACTTTGATCCGGCCATCCTGAGGCATGCGCCGCTCGGCGATGTCCAATCGCGCCATAATCTTGACGCGAGACGTCACCGCAGCGCGCATGGCTACCGGAGGAGACATCACCTCGTAGAGAACGCCATCGATCCGAAACCGGATTCGAAATCCCCGCTCGTAAGGCTCCAGGTGGATATCCGAAACCCCTTTCTTGATAGCGTCGCTTAGGATGAGATTGACCAGCTTCACAATAGGGGGCTCTTCGGTGGCCCGGTATAGTGCTGCCAGGTCGATCTCTCCGTGATCCCTCTCGGCGTCCTTCTGCTCCTTTTGTTGAAAGTCCCTGACCAAACTGTGCGCGCGGCCAGCCGTATCATAGTATTTGTTAACGGCATTTTGGATCGAGGTTTCAGGAGCAACCATCGGTTTGATATTGTAGCCGGTCATGAACCTGACATCATCGATGGCAAAGATATCGGATGGGTTCGCCATGGCAACCGTAAGGGTGCTCCCGCTTCGGCTCAGCGGGATTATCATGTATTTATGTGCGACTTCAGCGGGAATGAGCTTGAGGATGGCAGGGTCGATCTTTGCGTTGCCTAGATCGGCGGGTGGAACCCCGTACTGCCTGCTCAGATGGGACGCGATCTCCTCCTCGCTGATGTACCCAAGCTTGGCGAGATTCGACCCGATCCTGCCCCCGGAGGTCTTCTGGAGCGCAAGACCCTCTTCCAACTGCTCAAG
>JACQEV010000025.1 GCA_016200385.1 Candidatus Methylomirabilota bacterium | reverse complement strand
TCCCCAAGTATCACCTAAGCTGGACCCGTTCCTGCTGCGGCTCGCCCGGCGGCTCCACTCGAACACCGAGAGCCCTCTTCTCATCCGATCGGTGGAAATACGCCCAGACCAGCCGGCGATCTACTTCATCGAGATATCTTGACCTCAAAATGACTAGGATGTACGCGCATGAGAATGCCACTCCGAAGACGAGAAGCCACTCGGCCCTTTCTAGACGGGACAATATTGCCAATCGAACGCCAGCGTAATGCTCCACCAAGTTCATCGCGCCCCATCCTGCCGCGCATGCGACGATAGGCCACCGCCATGCGCGCGCCAGGAACCGAACGATGGGCAGCTTGAGATGGCGATGAAAAAGGACAAGGTTGATGACATGTGCGCTGCCAAGCGATAGGGTGGTGGCAACCAACACCCCGGGATAGCCGAACAGCAGGATGAACCAGAGACTGAGTACAATATTCGACGCCGCCATCCAGATCCAGGCTTTCATCTGTATCTCGGGATGCCCGATGCCGGCTCCCACCGCGACCGCCGGGCCCGTCATCAGGTTCAGAAAGTACCCCAGGGCGAGGACCCGCACGGTTGTTGCGGCCTGCCCGAATCCGGGCCCCATCCAGGCCGAGACCACATCCTCCGCATGGAGCGCAACGAAGACCATCAGCGGCATGGCGGTAAGAAGGACGTATTTGTAGGCTCGTTGATACAGGTTCTGAAGACGAGACAGCTCGGAGCGAGCATCGAGTTCCGAGGCAGCGGGCACCAGAACTGGGATAACCAACTGTGAAATGTTGCGTCCGAGATCTACCACGCGGGATCCCACATGGTAGTTAGCAACAGCATCGAGGCTTATAAAGCGGCCGAGGAGCAATTTGTCGAATTGAAAGCTGATCAGGTCCGCCATTCTCGAGACTTGAAGCTTTATGCCAAACCCAAATAGTTGGCTCAGCATATTACGCCGGACGTATCTCCGATGGAGCGCAAAGCCAGCAAGCAGGTAGCTATCAAGAGCTAACCAGATAACGCCGGATATAATGATCATGAGAAGGCCGTTCACGACGAGGCCACGGAGGCCGTACCCCAATTCCAACGCAACTATCGAGCCACAGAAATGCAGGATGCTCATGACGATGCCCACGCCATTCGCCAATCGCATCCGCTGGAGGCCGAACGGCACCGCGGAAAAGACGGCCGTGACGTTACCTAGGGCGAATCCCAGGAGCCCAATACGGAAGACAAAGAGCGCGTCGGCCGCAAGGGGTGGCTCGATACGGAACAGCCCTACGAGATACTCTCCGGCTGGCATCCCAACTGCTAGTATTGCGATTCCCAGGACGGCGTAAAAAGCCGCTCCTGTATTGATGAGATCGTTTAGTTTCTCTCGGTTCCTCTCGGCATGGAATGCCGCAATGTACTTGACGGCTCCCCCGGCAATCCCCAGATCGAGCAATCCTACGTAGCCCAGGAGTGCGTTCACCAGTGCAAAGATGCCAAACCGAGAAGTCCCAATATGGTGCACGATGTAGGGTGTGAGGACCAAGCCGATGAGGAGTCCCCAGGCCCAACCAGTAGCGTTGGCCAATGTGTTGCGAACCAGCACCGACTGAAGCGAGTCGCGACGGTTCGCCACCATGTGTGTCAAGAATCGCGCTCGGATCTGTAGCAGGCCCAGGAGCGAGAGCACCGCGGCATGTACCGGCCGCACCTTCGAGCCTGCCACGTTCGCCCACCGCACAGGAACCTCCACCGTTCGCCAGCCATCCCGTTGCGCTCCATAGAGGATTTCGGCGTCATAGCTCCGGTCGTCCCGCCGCTGAGCCGCGAACAGCGCCTGGGCCGCCAGCCGCCGGAAGACCTTGAACCCGCAGGTAAAGTCCGACAGATGCATCCCCAGGATGGCATTGGCTAAGAAGGTGAAGATCTGCCCCATGAACTCACGGACACGGGGTTGGTGGACTTCGATGCATGCGCCCGGGAGACGCCTGGACCCGATCGCGATATCTGCCCCGTTTGCCATCGCGGCCTCGAAGCGATCGAAGGACTCGATGGGCACCGAGAGGTCAGCGTCGGTCACAAGCATCAGTTCGCCGCAAGCATTGAGAACTCCGGTCCGGACCGCGGCGCCTTTCCCACGGTTGGTGTCATGCTGGAGAAGACGGAGCTGAGGCTGCTTGTCCATTTCAGCGAGGACCCGGTCCCTCGTTGCATCGGTGCTCCCGTCGTCCACGACCACCAGCTCCCAGTCCGTAGCCTGCTCCCCGAGGTACCTCGCGACCTGGGCCAGCGTCGTCGCGATGCACCGTTCCTCGTTATAAACCGGGATCACCACTGAGAGGCGCAGACGATGGGCGCTGCCCGCCTTTTCCGGGCCGGTATCAGCCGTCTCGGACTTCCTACTCATCGAAGCATCCCTACCTTCGTGTGCCGCATTTCTTCTCGAAAAACGCGCGGAACGTATCGAGTACGTACTCGATCATCTCCTCTGTAAGACCGGGGTAGACGCCGATGAAGAATGTAGAACGCATGATGGTATCCGAGTTCGTCAGCGGTCCCACGATCCGATGGGGCACGCGGCGATATGCTGGCTGCCGGGTCACATTACCCCCGAACAGCATGCGAGTCTGGATCTTGTGAGCTTCCAAGTGCTGGACCAACTCGTTCTTGGAAAAGGGCGCGTCTTCACGTGCTGTCACCGGGAACCCGAACCAGCTCGGTTGGCTATCCGGCGTCGCTTCCGGTAACACCAGGACATCCGCGTAGCCGGCCAGACCGGCAAGAATGAGCCCGAAGTTTCTTCTTCGGGCCGCGATGAACTCGGGGAGTTTCTCCAGTTGGGCAACACCGATGGCGGCCTGGAGATCCGTGGGCTTCAAGTTGTAGCCGATATGGCTGTAGATGTATTTATGGTCATACCCATGTGGCAGGTCCCCTAGTTGCCATTCGAAGCGCTTGCCGCAGGTGTTCTCCTTTCCCGTGTCGCACCAGCAATCCATCCCCCAGTCTCGTAGGCTTTCCACAATGGACCTGAATCGGGGGTTGTTGGTCATCACCGCCCCGCCTTCCCCCATCGTGATGTGGTGCGGCGGGTAAAAGCTTTGTGTCGCCAGATCCCCAAAGCCACCGGTCCTCCTCCCACGGTATTCGGCTCCCAGGGCGTCGCAGTTGTCCTCTATGAGGAACAGGTCGTGATGACTACAAAGTTCTCGCACCACATCCAGGTCAAATGGATTTCCGAGCGTATGGGCGAGGACGACCGCCCTTGTCCGCTCTGTCACAGCGTTGGCCAGGCGGCCGACATCCACGTTAAGCGTTCGCAGATTCACATCCACGAACACCGGCACACACCCGTTTTGTATGATGGGGTTGATTGTGGTCGGAAATCCTGAGGCCACAGTCAACACCTCGTCCCCCTGCCGGAGAGGACGCTCTAGCTTCGGGCTGGTCAGGGCAGAGAAAGCCAGCAAATTTGCCGAAGAGCCGGAGTTGCTGAGAATCGCATGCCGGACTCCCAAGAAACGCGCCAGGCTTTGCTCGAACTCTCTCCCAAATCGTCCGAGCGTGAGCCAGAAGTCAAGTACCGCCTGCGTCGCCTTCTGGAGTTCGTGCTCATCGAACACTCGACCGGCGTAGAGGATGGGGGTTACACCAGGAACGAACAGGTGGGACCCGTGGACTAGATGGTAGTATTCGGCGACGAGCTTTAGGATATCAGCCCGCAACCGCTCAGACCTATGATGAATAGGTTCTGGGAGGTCTTCCACTACTCGTCCTCTCCCTTGCCCGCTGTACGACCGGTTTCCAAACGCAGCCCTTGCTTCAACGCTGCCACACCCTGCGATGGGGTGCGCATCAGGCCGGGCAGGAACGCCTCCAGCTTCTCGGTCTTGAGTCCGCCCTGCAAGGGGCGCCGGGCTGTCTGTCCAAGCGTCGCGGTCGGAACGGCCTCCAGGAGGCTGACATCCAGGCGGAAGGTCTCGCCGATGAGCCTGGCGAAAGTGTACCGGTCACACACCTCCGGCCCGGCGACGTGATACGTGCCACGGCAACCGAGTTCCAGGAGGCGAACACTTGCACGGGCCAGGTCGGGCCCGTATGTGGGACTTGACACCTGGTCCAACGGGACTCGCATCCGGCGTCCTGCCCGCAACGCCCTGAGCACTTGGAACACGAAATTCTTTTCCTGTGGGTCCGGTCCGTACACAACCGTCGTGCGCAAAACCAGATAGGACTCTGCGCGCTCCGGGATTCCGCGCTCGGCTGCAAGCTTCGTTCGGCCGTACACACCCAACGGGTTGGGGGGATCACCCTCACCGTACGGCCCCTCGCTCCCGTCAAAGACGTACTCCGAGGAGTAATATACAAAGCTTGCCTTCTGATCATTCGCCGCTGCAGCCGCTGCAAGTGGTCCTACCACATTTACCCGCCACGCGAGGTCCGGATCACGCTCGCAATGGTCAACGCTCGCCAGCGCCGCCGGGCACAATACCCAGTCCGGCCTGAGGGCCCGAGTCAATTCGCCGACCGCTCTGCCGTCCGTAATGTCGAGGGGCACGCCACCAGGAACCGGTGTCCGGTAGTAGGTCACCACCGCCTCGTGCCCCGCCGCCCGGAGAGACGAGGCGAGCCCCACACCGACCTGCCCCGATCCTCCCAGCACCAGCGCTCGCGTGACTCAGGTCCTCGCTAACCCACAGGTGCATTGCCGACCGGAATGTCGGTATCGAGGGAATCTTGGGCGGCCTTGGCTTCCACCTCTTCCTCCCGCATTTGCCTAAGGCCCTGCCAGGTTGTGCAGAGGTGACAGGAAACCGCGGCGTGAAACTTCCCCGTGTCGAGGCGGCATCTCTTGGGCCGAGGCGCGTGTTGGCGAAGCGCCTCGCTCGGCACCGGACGCACGGCACTGCTGTCGAGGCCGAACGCGGCACACACCTGCAGCGCGAGCTGATGCCTGGTCATCCACTCCGGTCCGACAACATGGTAGGTCCCCTGCGCGCCATGCAACACCAAGGCGCACGCCCCACGGGCCAGGTCATGGGCATAAGTTGGGCTGCCCGACTGATCGTCGGCCACCAGGATATCCTCGCCAGCCGCCAACCGCCGCCGCAATGTCAGCACAAAGTTCTTTCCCCGACGCTCATGGCCATAGACCCAGCTCGTGCGGATGATGATGTGGGAGTTCGGGAGCTCACTTCTGACGATCTCCTCCGCCAGCACCTTTGATTTTGCGTACACACTCAGGGGAGACACGGGATCGTCCTCTCGAAGGGCGCGCCCGCTTTCCCCGAACACATGGTCGGTCGAAAAGAGAACGAGCCAGCTACCGATCGTCTTTAGTGGGGCGCACAGGTGCCTGACTCCCTCGACATTGACCGCGTAACACCGCTCCCGGTGGGCTTCGCACCAGTCCATGTGTGTGGCTGCAGCCGGGAGCAAGACATGGGTTGGTCTCTCCTCGTACACCACTGCCTCGCACTCGGCGCGATCTGTGATATCGAGGTGGCGCAGCCCCTCCTCCGGATGGGTGCAGTACGTCCCCGCGACCGGCATCCTGGCCGCGAACTCTCCATAAAGATAGCGGCCGACCTGTCCTGAGGCTCCGACAATCAGGGCCTTCATCGCTGCTCAACCTGTGGCAGATCAGATGATGCGGACCTCTGGAACCGGAATGATGAACCTCCCCCCTCCGTCTCGATACTCGGCCTGTTGGGCTATGATCTCGTCTGCGAAGTTCCACGCCAGGATCAACATGTAATCAGGCTGATCCTGCTTGATTTTGTCCACCGGCAATACTGGAATATGCATTCCAGGAGTATAAAGGTAGTGCTTCAGGGGATTCTTGTCGAGGACGTAATCGAGGATTGCGTGTCCGATTCCGCAATAGTTCAGCAGGATGTTCCCTTTCGCGGCAGCGCCGTAGCCTACGATCCTGTTCCTGGTCGCCCTGAGCCTCGATAGCGTCCAATTCAATTTCCCCCCCGCGCGCTCTACCTTGCGGGCAAACTCGATGTAGGGAGCAGGCCTCTCCAGGTGCAATTCATTTTCCATCTTTAGGAGTTCCGCGACGATCGCCGACGTGCGATGCGCGCCGCCCTCCTTCTGGAGGTAAACTAGGAGTGAACCGCCATGGATGGCCAGGCGTTGGACGTCAAACACCTTCATCGAGAAGAGGCCAAAAAGCCTCAACAGCACCGTCAGGGAGAAGTAGGAAAGATGTTCATCGTAAATCGTGTCGTACTCCACTCTTTCCAGAAGATCGACCAAGTACGGGACCTCGATGATCACGACGCCATCGTCGGCCAGTAGAAGCCTGAGACCCTCGACGAAATCAAGGAGCGCATCCACGTGAGCCAGGACGTGGCGAGCAATGATGATGCTGGCAGGTCCCCCTTCTTCGCGGATTGCGACGGCAACCTTGGACGTGAAAAAGTCACACAGGGTCTCAACTCCCGCTGCCCGGGCGAGGGCGGCAATGTTCTCCGCAGGTTCGACCCCTAGCGTCCGCACTTGAAGATCCCGGAAAGCCTTCAGGACGCACCCATCGTTGCTCGCGACTTCCACCGCCCGGTCCTGAGGTCCCAATCCGAACCGTCGAGCGGTGGTGTCCGCCAACCATCGGGCGTGCTGTACGACGAGATCAGACGTGGAGGAAACGTACAGGTACCGTTTGAACAACACCTCCGGCGGGACCACTTCGATCAGTTGCGAGAGTCCGCACTCCTCGCACAGGAACACCTCGAGAGGAAAATGTGGCTCCGAAAGATTGAGGTCCTCGTGGCGCAAGAACCGATTCGCCAACGGCATCTGTCCCAGAGACAGATACTTGAAGCGCTTCCCGCTGCCACAGATCCTGCAGCCCTTAATGACCGCTTCACTGCCCGCTCCACGAGGATCAGAGGTGGTGCATGTCGCCTGACCCCTCGGGGGCAGTGCGGGTTGCTGGCTATTCATGTTTAAGACCCCAGTCGTAGGGGATATCCTTGGAGAACGGATTCATCCGGACGATTTCCTCTGGATCGTGTGGTTCCGTGGCACAGTTGGCAACAATGGCGGGCGTCACGCCGATCCCTTTGAAGCCGTTCCAGATTTCCGGTGGGATGGTTACCAGCGCGTAGTACGACTCGCCGATAAAGAATTCCTGGATGGTTCCATAACTCGGTGATCCCTTCCGTCCATCGTAGAGCACCAGTTTGATCATCCCGTTGACAACCGCATAGTTGAGGGTCATCCGGCGGTGCAGATGCCAGCCCTTGATCACCCCCGGGTAGACCACCGAGAAGTAGATCTCCCCGAATTGCTCGAAGTGCGGGTCGTCCCGACGGAGCATGTGCATGACCTTCCCGCGCTCATCCGGGATCAGGCGAAGCGGAATGACCCGGACGCCGTCGATCACTCCCCTCGAACCTCCTCCCTCACGGGCATGCCCGCCAGGGCATTGAGGTGCTCCCGGTACCAGGCCACAGTCTCGTGGAGCCCCTCGTCGAGGGAATAGGCCGGGCGCCAGCCGAGGACTCGGTGGGCCTTTTTGGCCGACAGATATTGGTGCTGGATCTCACCGTGGGCCTCGCCCAATATGATCGGCTCAATATCTGCCGCGCCCATCACCTGGAGGACGCGGTGACAAACTTCGAGAACGCTGAGCTGGCTCTCGTTGCTGAAGTTAAATGCCCCGCCTTGCAATCCGAGGGGCTCCAGTTGTTCGGCCAGGAGGAGGGTCGCTTTTGCAGCATCTCGCACGTAGAAGTAATCCCTCACCGATTTGCCGTCGCTTCGGATTATCGGCCGATCACCGCGGAGTACAGCCCTGATGGTCCCAGGGATGATCCGGTTGAAGTTCAAGTCGCCGCCGCCGTAGAGGTTCCCGCAGCGTGTCACGCATACGGGGAGACCATACGTTGTGGAGTACGCCTTGGCGATCAGGTCGGCGCAACTCTTCGAGACATCGTAGGGGTGGCGCCCCTGCAGCGGCATATCCTCGGTGTAAGGGAGGACGGGTTGGTCCCCGTACGCTTTGTCACTCGACGCCACGATTATCCGCCGCACCTGGGGGTTGCGCCGGCAGGCCTCAAGGAGGTTCCAGGTCCCCTCGATATTGGAGGAGAAGGTTGACAGCGGGTTCTGGTTCGCCACAGTCACCAGGGTCTGTGCCGCCAGATGGAAGATGGTGTCCACCTCGTACTCATTCAGAACCCGCTCGAGCAAGGCGTGGTCTTCAACTGCGCCGTGCACCGTGGTGGTGCTCAGGTCAAGAGCGCGGCTGGCAAGCCGGGACATCGGAACCCGGTCCCGAATCAGTCCCACCACGTTGGCCCCTACCGCAATGAGTTCCTCCACCACCCATGACCCCAAGAGGCCGGTGCAGCCTGTGACGAAGACGGTCCGGTCACGCCAGAACGGTTTTGAGCTGTTCATCCTTCCGGTCACGTCCACACCTTCCAAGGTGGCCGTCCCTCCCGCCACAGACTTTCCAGAAGCTCTCGGTCTCTGTAGGTGTCCATGCATTGCCAGAAGCCCGGATGCCGGTAAACCATGAGCTGGTGATCGGCAGCCGCCTTCTCCATAGGCTCACGCTCGAGGACACAGCCGTCGTCGGGAGAAAGGTATTGTAAGAAGCCCCGCCTGAACGCGAAGAACCCCCCGCTCACAATGGCTGCCGTGAGCCGTGGCTTCTCGGCGAACCCGACCACTAGATCCCCATCCAAGCCCAACTCGCCGAAGCGGCTGAAGCCTGGGTGGACCCCTGTCACTGTAGCCAGCTGGCCGTGCCGACGGTGAAAGGCCAGGAGGGCCCGGATGTCGATGTCACCGAGGCCATCTCATAGGTCAGGAGGAAATCATCGGTCTTCAAGTACTTTTCTATCCGTTTCACTCGCGCGCCTGTCATCGCCGCCTGCCCGGTATCGGCAAGGGTGACCCTCCAACCCGACTCCAGGTGGTTCCTGTGGAAAATGACCTCGTCTCGCTTTCCGAGATGGATCGTGAAATCACTGCTCATCGCCTCATAGTTCAGGAAGTATTCCTTTATGGCCTCTCCCTTGTAGCCTAGACACAGGATGAAGTCGGTGAAACCATAGTGATCGAAAATCTTCATAATGTGCCAGAGCATTGGTTTTCCACCGATCTCTACCATGGGCTTCGGGCGGAACTCCGTTTCATCGCGGAGGCGCGTTCCCTGCCCCCCGCAAAGGATCACGACCTGAGGATTGTTCATCATCGCCATCTCGCAGGCACCCCCGACGGGATGTCTCTCGAGCTGAAAGCTCCGGACGGCCCATGATCCGTGGGACCGACCGTCCCTCGGCACCCGAAGACCAGGACGCGATAAGCAAGACCAACGATCGTGACGAAGAGGATCGCGTTCGCGTGGATATGCAGGTTGAAATCTGCGGCGCTGTGGAGCAAAAGCGCAACTAACCCTGTTAGGAAGCCGATGCCGAGGATATGCACGTGCCGGGCATTGGTGCGCCACCAGGAGCGGAGAAGCTGGGTGGCTGCAATACACAAAGACACGGCCAGGATCAGCGCCAGCGGTGTTCCCCCCTCGGCAAAGGCCTGGACGTAATCGTTCTCTGCGTGGGTGTAGATGAATGGGTACAAGCGGGGATTCCTATAAGGCGGATAGACCCAGGAGAACGTATTGAGACCGGACCCGCTCCACGGGTAATCGCGGCCGATCCTCAAGGTGTCCT
>JACQEV010000366.1 GCA_016200385.1 Candidatus Methylomirabilota bacterium | reverse complement strand
CTGCCGCGACCTATGAAGCTGCCGCGCTATTCTCCGACGTGGATCGGGCCAGCGGCACTCAGGGCGGGGTGATCGCGGACAACAGCAACGGAAACACCTTTGGCGCGCTTTTGGGGACGGTGGAGTTCTGGGCTCAGGGGGGCTCGTTCGGAACGGGCAATCGCCTCGTCTTGATTCCCGTCTCAACGGTCCCCGGGACAGCGCCTGCAGCCAGCACCGCGTCGAACGCCTTCACTGGAACGTGGTTCAAGACGGATGAGACCCAGACGCGAAGTGCCCCAATCGAAACCACTTGTATGATTGCTTCGTCGCTGGCCGATCTGCATCCGAGCTTCGGGGCGAACTATCCGAACACCGGATCACTCAACGATGGTGGCAATATCTCCATCGGGGAGGGCGGCGGTAACAAGGGGTTCGTGGGGGCCCTGTTCGAGACCGCCACGACCCCGAGGGCCCTGCTTGCGGTCCACTCGGTGCAGCAGTTCCTAGGCCCGACGAAGGAATCCCACGAGTAGGCGCGTCGGCCGACATAGCGCCCCGCACGGTGGTGCGTCCAGCAAGGCGCCCTTCCGGTCGGCCCTGGAGGCCGGTCGGAAGGGCGCTGGCCTGGGGCGTGATTCTCACGCTCCTTCAATGGGGGGTTGAACAGACAGCTTTCGTCGGTCTTTTGACTGAGGCCCTGGCGCGCCTGCTTGCGTTCGGGATCTCCCAGGGATTGGGCGTCCCGGCCCGGCTGGAGGGACTGGTCATCGAGGTCGGGGCCGATCGGCAGGCGGTCACGCCGAATTGCTTCGGGCTGATCGCGATCACCGCCTACCTGGCCGGGCTTCTGGCCGTCCCGACCGATTGGGCCAGTCGATGGCGCGGAATTCGGCGGGACGTTCCCCTCCTGGTCCTGGCTAACGGGCTCCGCATCATTCTCCTGGTCGCGCTGGGGGCCGTCTCCGCAGCGTCCCGCCAGGTTGGCCACGTGATCATCTTGGTGGCGTTGGCCCCCTTGATGATCATGGGGCTGTGGGGGCTCTGGCTGACCAGGGACCTGCGAGCCTTGCCTCATTACCCCAGGTGGTTTGCCGGCCTGGTGGCCCTCTTGCTCCTCCCAGCGATAGGAGTCTGGTGGCTTTTCCTGTATCCCTACCTGCTGGCCTTGCTTGTCGCCACGAAGGCGATCCTGATCGGCCTCTTTGGGTTGCCCATCGGCAGCGCCACCCTAGTCGAGGAGGGGCTCAGGCGATTCCTCGATCTCACCCTCCCGGAAGGAGGTCTCCGTCTGGAGGTGGCCGCCAGGAGCCTCAGCCTCGCCCCATTCCTGGCCCTCGTCGTGGCGTCGCCGCTGCCCTGGGCTCGGCGGCTCTGGTTGTGCATGCTCGGCCTGGTCACTCTTTTCGCCCTCCATACCGCCGAATCCACCAGTCTCATCGTCCTGGGTCGATCGGCCCAGGCCCTGGTCTCGCCCGCGGAGGCCCTTTCGGACTTCCTCACGGTGGCCACTGGCCCGCTCATGTGGTTTCTCCTGGCCGCTCCATCGAGGGCTTGGTGGGCCCCGGCGAGTGCTCGCTGACCTCTGGCTCCCTCGCCTCATCTGCGCTCCCCATCGGCTCGCGAATTGATCTGCTGAGGGTGGGATGCGGATACCCCCGCCTTGACAATCGTTTGAAAACCGTGGTAAGAGGGGACATTTAGACAGGGGGCCGACAGACGGCAGATGCAGATGTCCGGGCTTAGCGATGAGGGATGGAAATGGCCGAAGCGCCTCGGGTGGCGGTAGGGATTATCAATTATCAGGACTACAGCCATCTGCAGGCGTGTCTGGACAGTGTAAAACGGCAAACCTTACGACCTGATCGCTTTGTCCTGCTCGACAATCAGAGTTGCGCAGAGAAGCTCGGGCCGATCGCAAGGGCCCACCCCGAGGCGGACCTCCTGGCGATCGAGGAGAACCTGGGGTACAGCGGAGGGGCCAATCGGATCATCCTTCATGTGGAAGGATGCGACTACATCCTGCTGCTGAACCCTGACGTCATCCTCAGCCCTCATTTTCTGGAGGAGGTGGTGGACGCGATGGATACGGACCCTCAGGTGGGGGCTGCGGGCGGGAAACTCCTCTTGGGCAATCCCAAGGCCGCGCTCTCACCCGGCGCCGACCCCCCTCTCCTCGACAGCACAGGGCACCTGATTTTCCGGAACCGTCGGGTCATCGATCGTGGGCATGGCGAGGCCGACCATGGCCAATATGATCGCGTAGAGTATCTCTTCAGCGTCTGCGGCGCGGCAGTCCTCCTTCGGAGGAAGATGTTAGAGGACGTGAAGATCGGTCGGGAATACTTCGACGAGGATTTCTTTGCGTACAAGGAGGATGTCGATATCTGCTGGCGTGCCCAGTTGTTGGGGTGGAAGTCCCTCTACGTCCCCAAGGCGACCGCGCATCATCTCAGAGGGTGGAAGCGCCTGGATGACCGCCGACACGTCCCATGGGTCCGAAAATACCATTCGTTCAAAAATCATTATCTCATGATGG
>JACQEV010000027.1 GCA_016200385.1 Candidatus Methylomirabilota bacterium | reverse complement strand
CTTCCCGACGGAGGATAACGGGTGAGAGCACCCCATGGAGCTTTATGGAGGCCGCAAGGTCGTTCAGCTTGGCGTCGTCCATAGCGCGCCGCGGCTGGAGCTTGCCCAGCGCGATCTCGTCTACAGGAACCTGCACCGCCCCGGATGGATCGGCTCCGGGGATCAGTGTCTCCAGCCCTCTACCGAGGGCCCTGCGCTGCGCCATCTATGATCTCCTTGGCCAGGCGGAGGTAGCTTTCCGCCCCGGACGAGCGAATGTCATACATGATCACCGGCTTGCCGAAGCTGGGCGCCTCGCTCAGGCGTACGTTTCGCGGGATGACGGTCCGGAAGACCTCGCGCGGAAAGTGCCGCCGGACCTCCTGTTCCACCTGCTCGCAAAGATTGAGCCTCACGTCGTACATGGTCAGAAGGATCCCCTCGATCTCCAGGCCGGGGTTCAGCCTCGTGCGACAGAGGCGAACGGCGTCCATGATCCTGGCCAACCCCTCCAGGGCGTAGTATTCGCATTGAAGCGGGATAAGGACCGCGTGTGCGGCGACCAGGGCATTGACGGTCAGGAGGCCAAGGGAGGGCGGGCAGTCAATCAGGATGTAGGCATACCCTTCAAGCCCGGCGCTGAGGGCCTCCTTCAGCCGGACCTCCCGCCGCGGGCTTGTGGCGAGTTCCACCTCCGCCCCGACAAGCCGGTCCCCCGCAGGAACCAGATCCAGCCCGGGGGCCGATGTCGGTCTCGCAGCCTCGGAGACCTTCACCTCCCCCGTGAGCAGCTCATAGACGGCAGGCGTTGCGTCGCGCTCGATCGCCAGCGCACTGGTGGCGTTTCCCTGGGGGTCGATATCGAGAAGAAGCGTCCGCTTCTCCGCCGCCGCAAGGCATGCGGCCAGGTTGACTGCCGTTGTGGTCTTGCCGACCCCGCCCTTTTGATTCGCGATCGCGATGATGCGCGTTGCCGACCTCCCTGTTTGGAGCGGAAAGGATACCATAGGCGATGGCAGGACACAAATCGGAAAGGGGGGAAGTGTTTCACGTGAAACACTCGTGTTGCTCCGAGGGCGGGCCGGTCGCCGGGCTTCGCCTCAAGGCCGTCCGATGCGGGCGCGCGAGTCTGCTTCATCCCACACGACGGCTGCGGCCTTTCAAACGGGAAATCGTTGGAAGCCCGCGAAGAGACCTAGCGGCACGCCTTATCCACAACGACGAGTTGCGTCGGTGGCCCCCCGGGATCGATGGCCGGAGCCTCGTGGATCGCCGCGCTCATCCCCAATGCGGTCAAGCGCGGGCTGGCGGTCTGAAGCGACTGCACCGTCTTTCGCCCCGCCTGGAGGATCAGCCTGCCGCCCGGCGACAGGAAGGGCTCCGCCAGAGCGACCACGTCGGGCAGCGCGCCAATGGCCCGCGCAAAGGCGAGCTGGTACCTTTCACGGTGCTCGGGGTCGCTGTGAAGCTGCTCGGCCCTGGTGTGAAGACAGTGCACCCCGGCGAGGCCGAGCTGCCGGATGACGTGGCGCAGGAACGTCGCTCGACGGCGGATGGCTTCGATCAGGACCATCCCGATCTCGGGGCAGCATATCTTCAGGACCAAGCCTGGGAAGCCGGCGCCCGACCCGATGTCCACCGCTTTCATCCCCGGCGCGGGCTCGAACGCCGTCCTGAACGTGAGGGAGCGCAGAAACCCCTCGCGGACGATCGCCTCCTTCGACTTGAGGCCGGTGAGGTTGACTTGCGGCGCCCAGCGCAGGAGCTCCGAGCAGTAGACTTCGAGGGCCTCGCGCTGCGCCTGTGTCATCCGTAAGCCGATCACTCCAAGCCCCCGGAGCAGGAGCCGATCGCTGGAGACCCTGGACCCCCTGGCGACTCCGTTGGCCGCCACGCCCGGCTTAGGCCGCCTCCTCTCCACGAGGGGCGAGCTTTCCGCGCCTTTGCAGCCAGTACTGCTGGCCAATCTGGAGGAGATTGTTGACGAGCCAGTAGAGGACAAGCCCTGAGGGGAAGCTCCAGAACATGAAGGTGAACATGGTGGGCATGAGGTACAGCATCATCTTGGCCTGGCGGGGATCGCCGGCGGTCGGGGTCATCTTCTGCTGGACGAACATGCTGGCGCCCATGAGCAGCGCCAAGAGATTGAAGGGGTAATTCCTCGAGCCCCAGAGGTCGACGGTGAACAGTGCATCCGGCTGCGAGAGATCTTTTATCCAGAGGAAGGGGGCGCGCCACATCTCCACCGAACTCGAAAGGGCGTTGTACAGGGCGATGAAGATCGGGATCTGGAGCAGCATCGGAAGACAGCCCCCCACCGGGTTGACACCGTACTTCTTATACAGCTCCATGGTCTCTTGCTGCTTTTTCTGTGGATTGTTCTTGAAGCGCTCCTGCAGCGCGGCGAGCTTCGGCTGCAGGGCCTGCATCGCCTGCATCGAGCGCAGGCTTTTCGCGGTGAGGGGGTGGAAGACGATCTTTTGGAGCAGGGTGACCAGGATGATGGCGAGGCCGTAGTTTCCGCTGTAGCGATACAGAAACCGTAGCAGGTAGAGCGCCGGGCGAGCGAGGATATCGACCCACCCAAGATCCAAGAGATTCTCCAGGTCCGGGCCGGCCGCCTTCAACCAATCCAGATCCTTGGGG
>JACQEV010000350.1 GCA_016200385.1 Candidatus Methylomirabilota bacterium | reverse complement strand
AGTGCGGCGCGTGGCAGCCCGCCCATGGCGGCAATGTCGCTGAGATTCATCCCCATCGCCTTCCGCCCAAGATAAAAGGGTGTCATGGTGTGCTGCGTGAAATCGATGTGATCAACGAGCAGATCGGTCGTCAGGAGAAGGTCTTTGCTTGCCGCCGGTCGCAGGACGGCGCAGTCATCGCCGATCCCAAGGAGGGCATCGCTCGGCCGAGGCAGGAGTTTCCTGATCCGCTCGATAAGGCCAAATTCGCCAATAGCCGAGACCTTCATCGGGTGTCCGCCTCCATGTCTTCATCCGTGGTCGTCTGACACATCTTCTTCTTCGCCGGGATCTCGTGGGGGCGGGACCACGTGCATCGCATGCAGATGATCCGCCAGCTTGGCGAATTCAGTAAGGTCCAGGGTCTCCCCGCGGCGCTTCGAATTGATGCTCACATCGGTCAGGATCCGCTCCAGGACCATCGAGTCCGCCACGATGCCCCCGCCTAGCAAGGCATTCCGGAGCGTCTTCCTTCGCTGCCCGAATGCAGCCCGCACCACGCGAAACAAGAGATCAGGGCATTGCACCGATACCCTGGGCCTCGGGAGCAGGTCGAGGCGGACGAGCGTCGAATCCACCGCGGGCCTGGGATAGAAAGCGGTTCTCGGCACCTGGGCCACCACGGTGGCCTCCGCCTCGTAGCGACATCTCAGCGTCAAGGCACTGTACCCGTCCTCCCCCGGCGCAGCCAGGAGCCGGCGTGCCACTTCGCGCTGCACCATCACCAGGAGGAACGAAAAGTCATGGTACAGCGGGATTAGTCGGAGGATGAGAGGGGTGGCAACTGAATAGGGGAGGTTCGAAACCAGCTTGGCCCGTCCATGTCCTGGGAACATCTCGCCGAGAAATCTTGGATAGTCGAAGACGAGGCCGTCACCGCAGATCAACGAAACCCTGGGTCGATTTCCGAAGCGATCCACAAGCAGTTGATACAGCCCGCGGTCTTGCTCGATCGCCACCAGCCAGCCCGCTTTTTCGGCGAGGGCTTCAGTCAGGACGCCGGTGCCGGGACCGATCTCCACCACCAGGTCGTCCGGGCCCAACTCTGCCGCGTCGACGATCAGATCGCGAACGGTCGGCGCGATCAGGAAACTTTGCCCGAGGCCTCTTCTCGGCGCCAGATGGTAGTGGCGGAGCAACGAACGGGTCTGCTGCCCGAGGGACGGCGCCCGCTCTACCCCCCTGCGCCCACGCATTCGCGACAACGCTGCAGTGGCGTCCTCGCCCGGAGCAGGAGGCCGCGTGACCATGTGTGTACGCCGCGAGTGCGCTCGCCTTGACCTGCTACGGTACCCAGGTCTGCCAGAGGTCACTATCCAGGACGGCGTCCTTCACCTCTGACAACGTGTCTGTCATCGTGGCGTACACGGTGCTGAAGAAACTGGGGGTCGGCTTGCGGCGTGGGTTCGGGGCGAGAGCGACTCCAAGCCGCTTGGCGGCAAGCGGAGCCATGTCGGAGTCTGGGAATTGGGAGAGGACCCGCTCGAAAATGGGTTTGGCGGCCCCCTTCTGCTCGAGCTCCCAGAGCGACTCCCCCAGATAGTAGAGGGCCTGATCGCCGTATTCGGAGCCCGGGTACTCTTTCAGGACTGTCTCGAACCGTCTGATGGCAGCGCTATAGGCGCCACGGTTGAAGTAGAATTTGCCGACGTAGAGCTCCTTGTTCGCGAGTTGCCGGCGACACTCTGCCAGTTTGGCCTTGGCGTCCGCGGCGTACTGAGAGTCGCGAAATTCGCTGACCAGCGTCTGAAACTCCGCGATCGCTTTTTTTGACAGCGACTGATCACGGTCTGCCTTTTCCATCTGGCGGAAAAAGGAAAGTCCCATGTGATAGCGCGCTTCGTCAACTCGCTCATGTTGTGGAAACAACTCGATGAATCGCTGGTACTCGGCGCGCGCCTCGTCGTACCGCTTTTCATTGAAGAAAGAGCGGCCTACGTTGAGACGCGCCACCGGAACCAGTTCGCTCTCGGGGAATTGGTTGATCAGGCGCTGAAGGTTCTTGCGCCCCTCGTCGTACTTCTTCCGTGCGATGGCTGCGTCGGCGCGGCTCAGCAACTCCTGGTCCGAGCCGCCGGGTGCCTCGGCCCGTTTCGATGGGAAGAGATCGAGGATCGCGCACCCCGAGATGGAGAGTGCGAACAGCAGGCAGCTTCCCACGAGTATCTGGCGCCGCATAGACCCCTTCATGTCGATCACCCTCAGGCACTGCGAGACTCCCCAGCAAGCTGGGGAATGAGCGCTATGCGGATTGACGAACCCTCCAGCACACTGGAGCGATTCCTCGATCCGAGCGGAATGGAATCTTCCGGTATTCGCGCGCCTTGACTCCCCGACAGGCTCGGGAGATCGCGGCGCGCTATGCGGATTCAGCCTTCTTCTTGTAGAGCATGATCGGAGCCTTTCGCTCGATCACTGCCTCACGATTGACAATGCACTCGGCGATCCCCGACTGGGAGGGAACCTCATACATGATGTCGAGCATGATCTCCTCGAGGATCGCTCGGAGCCCGCGGGCGCCGGTCTCTCGCTTGGCGGCCTCTTGGGCCACTGCGCTGATCGCATCGTCGGTAAAGGTCAGTTTCACGTGCTCGAAATCGAAGAACTTCTGGTACTGTCGCAAGAGCGCATTCTTCGGTTCCACCAGGATCCGGACAAGGGCCTTTTCGTCCAGCTCGTGCAGGGCCGCCACCACCGGCAGCCGCCCCACCAGCTCGGGGATCAGGCCATAGCGAAGCAGGTCTTCCGGCTGGACCTCGGTCAGCAGCTCGCTGATTCGTTTTCCGCGCCTCCCCTGAATCTGGGCCCCGAACCCCATCGACTTCTGGCCGATCCGGTGCTCGATGATCTTCTCCAGCCCGACGAACGCACCGCCGCAGACGAACAGAATATTGGTCGTGTCAACCTGAAGATACTCCTGCTGGGGATGCTTTCGGCCTCCTTGCGGCGGGACATTGGCCACGGTTCCTTCCAGGATCTTCAGGAGAGCCTGCTGGACCCCCTCGCCCGAGACATCTCGAGTAATGGAAGGGTTTTCGGACTTTCGCGCGATCTTGTCGATCTCATCGATGTAGATGATCCCCCGCTCCGCCCGTTCCACGTCGTAGTCGGCGACCTGCAACAGTCGGAGGATGATGTTCTCCACGTCCTCCCCGACATACCCCGCCTCGGTGAGGGTCGTGGCATCGGCGATGGTGAACGGGACGTCCAGGATCTTGGCCAGGGTTTGAGCCAGCAACGTCTTGCCACATCCGGTGGGACCGATGAGGAGGATATTCGACTTGGTCAGTTCGACTTCATCAAAGGTCATCCGGGCGTTGACGCGCTTGTAGTGGTTGTGGACGGCGACCGCCAGGCTCTTTTTGGCCCGCTCCTGGCCGATGACATACTGGTCCAAGATCGATTTGATCTCGGCGGGTTTGGGAAGTTCCCCGAAACTCTTGCTCTTTTCCTCTTCCCATTCCTCGGCGATGATGTCATTGCAGAGCTCGATGCACTCGTCGCAGATGTACACCGTGGGACCAGCGATCAACTTCCGGACGTCGTCTTGATTTTTTCCACAAAAGGAGCAGGTGAGCTTTCCACCGCCCTTCACCGCCTTGGCCATCGACCCCTCCTTCTCGTGCTTCGCGCCGTTGCGACGATGTGACGTCAAGAGCAAAAGGGAGCGGACCGTCCCAACGAGCCCGTTTGATCTCTTTCTATGCTCTTTCTATGGTGATGACTGCGATGCGCTTGAGGATCGGCCTGCCGATCGATTCGCCCCTTGCCCGGACACGGTCAATCAGTCAGTGCTGGTCGGCCGAGCGCTCACGCTGGTTGAGGCGCTGCGACGGCAGCCGCTGGCGTCACGAGGCCGACCCGCGAGTGGATCACCTCGTCGATGAGGCCGTATACCTTGGCCTCTGGCGCTGACATGAAAAAGTCTCGCTCGCTGTCTTTCTCGACCCGCTCCAACGGCTGGCCGGTGTGCAGGGAGATGATCCTGTCCAGCTCCTCCCGCATCCGAAGGATCTCTTTCGCCTGGATCTGGATGTCCGTCGACTGGCCCTGGGCGCCGCCGTACGGCTGATGGATCATGATGCGGGCGTGAGGCAGGGCGAATCGCTTTCCCTTGGCTCCGGCCGCCAGAAGCAGCGCAGCGCCGCTGGCCGCCTGCCCCATGCAGATGGTCTCGATGGCCGGCTTGACATACTGCATGGTATCGTAGATGGCCAGGGCCGCGGTCACCGAACCGCCGGGTGAGTTGACATACAGATGGATGTCCTTGTCGGGGTCTTCCGCCTCAAGGAACAGGAGTTGGGCGATGACCAGGTTCGACTCGGCATCGTCGATCGGGGTGCCGATGAACAGGATTCGGTCCTTCAGGAGGCGGGAGAAGATGTCGTAGGCTCGCTCTCCACGGCTCGTCTGCTCGACCACCATCGGAATCAGGTACATGCGCGTACTCCCTTCGTTCAGGCAAGGGTCACGAGATTGACCCCCTCCACCACATTGGCCCGTTCGTACAGGAAATTGAGAGCCTTTCGCTCCAGCAGCCGTCTTTCAATCCCCTCGAGGCGCCCCTCCCGCCGCAGCATCTCTCGGAAAGCGGCGGGATCCTGGTGTAAGGCAGCAGCAAAAGAGCGGATCTCCTCATTCAATTCCTCTTCTGAGACGACAAGACGCTCCTGCTTCGCGACCGCCTCCAGAAAGAGGGAACTTCGCACCCGTTTTCTGGCAAGGTCTCTTGCCTTGTCACGGCCGCGCGTGGCTTCCTCCTCGATCTGAGCGGCCGTCGCCCCTCGGCTGGTCAGGCTTCGCTTCAGCTCGGCGAGGATGTGTTCGACCTCCGCATCGACAAGGGACTTCGGAGCATCGAATGGGTGGGCGGCCAGCAACTGCTCAAGGATCTGGTCCTTCAGGCGAGCCACCTGCTCCCGCTCCTTGTGGGCCAGCAGGTCTTTCTTGACCTTCTCCTTCAACTCCCGGACATTCTCGCACTCACCGGCCGATTTGGCAAAATCATTGTCCAGCGGAGGCACCCGCTTCTTCTTGACCTCTTTGACCGCCACCCTGAAGAGGACGCGCTTCCCCGCCAGCTCCCGTCGCCCGTGATCAGCAGGAAACTCCAGGGTGAACTCCTTGGGTTCCCCTTTCTTGAGGCCGTGGAGCTGCTCCTCGAACTCGGGGATGAACTGGCGGGCGCCAAGGAGAATTGACACATTCTGGGCGGTCGCACCCTTGAGCGGTTTGCCGCCGATGAAGCCCTCGTAGTCCACCACCACCAGGTCTTCGCGCAGGGCCGGCCAGCCCTCCATCGGCACATACTCCGACGCCTGTTCGCGAAGATACTCCAGGGCCTGGTCCACCTCCGAGTCCGCGACATCGACCGTCTCCTTGTAGGCCTGAATTCCCGTGTATCCCGACGGCTGCAGCGCCGGCCTGACCTCGAAGCTGGCCCGGAAGATCAGGGGCTTTCCTTCCTCGCACACCACCTCATCCACCGTGGGTTCGCTGACCGGATCCAGATTGACCTCTTTGAGGGCCTGGGTATAGCTTGCGGGGATGAGCTCCCGGAGAGCCTCCTGCCTGGCTTCCTCCTTGAAGTGCAGGCGCAGGACGTCCCGCGGAGCTTTCCCTGGGCGGAAGCCGGGAAGGCGAGCCTTTTTGGAAAGATGCCGGTAGGCCTCCTCGAGCTTGTCCAGGAGGCTCTGGAGGGGCAATTCGATTCGAAGCGCGCGCTTGGTGCTGCTGATCTCTTCGATGTCTACTTTCATGTACGCGTTGGGGTCAGAGGCTCCATTGGTGGTGCGAGAGGGGGGAGTTGAACCCCCATCCGCCGGAGGCGGACTGGATCCTAAGTCCAGCGCGTCTGCCATTCCGCCACTCTCGCGTCGGTCTCCCAGCGTGGGTCAGCAACACTATAGCATAGGGCGAAAGCTGTGTCCACAAAGCCTCGCCCGGCCCAGGCACGAGGGGGTCGGCGCGCCGACCGACTTTCTAGCAATATTTCTTGGGCCCGTCAACTCCAAAAATGGGACATCGCAGGGGGGTTCGAATCACGCTAGCAAAAAATGCGCGGGAGACGTGGCGAAAGGGTGGTCAGGATCTCGTAGGGAACGGTCCCCAGGCGTTTGACCCACTCGCCGATGAAGATAGACTCCGTCCCATCCTGCCCCAACAGCGTCGTGATATCTCCCTCGATCGTCTCCGGCACCCCCGTGACATCGATCAGACACTGGTCCATCGTAATCGTTCCGACCTGTTGAACCCTCCGGCCGCGGACGAGGAAATCGATCCCGTTGGACAGGGCACGAGGGACCCCATCGCCGTAGCCAATGGCCACAGTGGCCAGTCTCGTGGGGCAAGTCGTCTGGAAGGTGTGGCCGTAACTCACCCCGGTCCCGGGTGGGACCGTCTTGATGAAGACGATCCTGGCTCTCACGGACAGGGCGGGGAGAAGCGGGACTGCGTCGCGCAGGTGCGAGGCAGGGTAGATGCCGTACTGGGCCAAGCCGACTCGGACCAGATCGAAGTGAGTTGTGGGGGCCGAGAGCGTCGCCGCTGAATTCGCCAGGTGCATCAATGGGGGCCGGGCTCTCTCGGTCTCCAGCCCGTCAACCAGCTCTACGAACCGCTGGACCTGCTGCGCGGCCGCGAGAAGGTCCGGGGAATCAGCCGTGGCCAGATGGCTGTAGAGGCTGGCGACGGTGACATTGGGCAGACCCCTTAACGCGGAAAGGAGATGTTGGGCGTCCTGCCACGCGACTCCGAGGCGGGACATGCCGGTATCGACCTTCAGGTGCATTGGGATGACACCCAGACCGGCCTCGGAGAACCGATGTGCTTGAGCGAGGCTACAGACGGTCGGCTGCAGGCGGTGCTCGGCAACCGCCTCGATTTCCTCTTTGGAGATCGTCGGGCCGAAGAGCAGAATCGGCGCCTCGATCCCCGCAGCTCTCAGCCGGATTCCCTCCTCCAGCGTGGCGACCGCCAGCCACGAGGCGCCCGCCGACAGCGCGGTCCGAGCCACGGCCGCCGCGCCATGGCCGTATCCGTCGGCCTTGACGACCGACATGAGTCGAGTCGATGGAGAAAGAAGTTGCCGGATCGCTTTGACGTTGTTGCGGATCGCGCCCAGATCGACCTCAACCCATGCACGGTGGGTAGGTGGAACGCGATCGCCCGGCAAGGCAAGTCCCCTGTCGATTACCATAGACGGATCACTCACTCTCTCTTTTGCAAGGACTCTTCGCCCTCCACACACCCCACCAGCCGATCTTCACTACAGCCCTATTGTTTTCGCTTTATGGCTATCATGCAACGACCAAAAGGTCAAGCGTGCTCTTGGCCGCGCGATGTTGCCGAGCTGCGGCCATGGCCCGGTCCCTCTCGACCCGCAGGCCCTGACGCGTAGCCCGTGGAACCGCTGACACTCCAGCGTCTTACCTTGACATTCGAGCGTCTAACATAGTATAAGCACCTCAGCATTTCTGCGGACTTTTGGAACGGTGCGAGCGTGCCTTGCCCGCCGCGTGGGCCAAGGATCGCCTTCCTGCCAGATACGATCTCCGTCGGGCAACATAACCGTATAGGATCCCACACAACGCTCAGTTCAACCGGGAGCCTCCAAATCATTTGGTGAGCGGGGAACCAAGCACGCATAGTCAACAATTGCGCTCCGGCGGTTCTGCCGGGCCGGAGACGCGGCCGTCCGTAGCTACACGGGCTCTCGAGTTCGTCCAGGATGGCGATGTGGTCGGCCTGGGCACCGGACGCGCGGCGACCGCGTTTGTGCATGCCCTCGGTGCGGCCGTCAAGGGAGGGTTGCGAGTCCGGGGGGTGCCGACTTCACAGGTCACGGCCGACCTGGCGACGCAGCTAGGCATCTTGCTGGCGAGGCTCGACGAGGTGGGCCAGATCGACGTCACCTTCGACGGCGCCGATGAGGTCGATCCCCACCTCGACCTCATCAAAGGGTATGGCGGTGCGATGGTGCGGGAGAAGATCGTCGCCGCCTCCTCGAAGCGCCTGATTATCCTGGTCGGGGCCGGGAAGCTGGTGCCGATCGTCGGGAGCCGCGGCATCCTTCCAGTCGAGGTCGTGCCCTTTGGATTGCCTTTGTGCCAGCGTCGCCTCATAGAGCTAGGTTGTCGGCCAATAGTGCGCCTGGTCGAAGGCCGTCCGTTCGTGACCGATAACGGCAATCAGATTCTTGATTGCGGCATCTCCCCGATCCCCGACCCGGCCGCCCTCGAGCAATCGATTCTCTCGATCCCCGGGGTGGTCGGCACGGGGCTCTTCATCGGGATGGCCGACACCGTCCTCGTCCAGGACGACGAGGCAGTTGAGGTGCGACATCGAGCCGATCGATGACGGGCGAATATCGAGCATGGTGACGAACCCAGAAACAGAAATGGGATCGAGGGTAGCGCTCCTGGCCGGGACCACCCAAGTGTGTGCGGGCGCGCTGGAGGAGGCTATCGGACGGTACCGCGCAGAGCTGGAGCGGGTCGGCTTCGTCCAGGGGCTGTGGGCCAAACGCGCTGGACTCTGGTCCGATCAACCGGACGTCCAACAGAAGATCGAGAAGCGGCTCGGCTGGCTCGAGTCGCCCGAACGGATGGTCACGTCGTTATCGCGGCTGACGCGGTTCGCCGATGCCACGTGGAGGGAAGGCATTACGCACGTCGTGCTACTGGGCATGGGTGGTTCGAGCTTGGCCGCCGAGGTGATGCGTGCCATCCTCGGCGGGGTCGAAGGCGCACCCGCGTTCACGGTGCTCGATACGACCGATCCGGCCGCGATACGCAATGTGGAGGAGAAGATTTCGATAACGGAGACCCTCTTCCTGGTCAGCAGCAAGTCGGGCACGACCATCGAGCCGAATCTGCTCTGGACCTATTTCGTCAGCCGCCTCGCGGCGGCGGGCGTGAAGCAGCCGGGCCGTCATCTTGTCGCGATTACCGATGAGGGAACCCCGTTTCACGATCTCGCGGAGCGCAACGGGTACCGGGAGATCTTCCTGAACGCCGCCGACATCGGCGGCCGGTACTCAGCGCTCTCGTTGTTTGGGCTGGTCCCGGCCGCTCTGATGGGGATCGATCTCGGTGGGCTGCTCGCCTGGGGCCGTGCGATGTCGCACGTCTGCGGCCCAAGAAGTACGGTAGCCGAAAACCCGGGCGTAGCACTCGGTATTGTGATGGGGGCTGCAGCCAGGGGTGGCCGGGACAAGCTCACGCTGATCACCGGAGAGCGGCTGACACCGTTCGGCCTGTGGATCGAACAGCTCGTCGCGGAGAGCACCGGGAAGAAGGGCAGGGGGATCGTGCCGGTCGTCGGTGAGCCGCTGGGCCCTCCGTCAATCTATGCAGATGACCGCTTGTTCGT
>JACQEV010000345.1 GCA_016200385.1 Candidatus Methylomirabilota bacterium | reverse complement strand
CCCAAGCTTGGCGAGATTCGACCCGATCCTGCCCCCGGAGGTCTTCTGGAGCGCAAGACCCTCTTCCAACTGCTCAGGGGTAATCAGATTGGCCTTGACCAGCATCTGGCCCAGTTGCAACGATTCCACGCGCGTATCCTTTCTTTTTCTGGCGTGTTATGGCTTGCTCAAGAACATGTTGCTGAAACCATCTAATGCTATCACTAAAAGTCAAGAAAGGGTCTCGATAAGGGCCCTCCTCATCGCCTCCTCTGAAGCTTTTTGACCCGTCCAAAGTTCGAATGCGAGGGCGCCCTGATACAAGAGCATCCCCAGTCCACCCAGGACTCGACACCCTCGCTTCTTTGCCTCCCGGAGCAACGCTGTCTCCCGCGGACGGTAGATCAGGTCGTAAACCAGGATCCGCGGGTGAAGCAAAGCCGGGTTGATCGCCGGGGGATCTGAAGCGGCAAGACCGACCGATGTCGCGTTCACAAGCAATTCAGAGTCCGCAAGCTTTTCTGAAACCCGCGGATCGCTCGGGCACAGCCCAATCGCCGACACGCCGCATCCTCGGCTCACCAGGAGAGCAAGTGATTCAGCCCGCTCCACGGTCCGGTTCAGGATGAAGAGTCGCGAGACACCCGCCTCAGCCAGGCTCCAGGCCACGGCGCGCGCTGCCCCCCCAGCCCCGAGGATCACGGCCTGCCGCCCTCGCGGGACAAACCCGGCCTCCTCCTGAAGCGACCGCAGAAACCCCCGTCCATCGGTGGTGGCTCCGAGAAGATGCCCACCCCTGGGAACAAGGGTATTGACCGCGCCCACCGAGGCGGCCTCTGAGGACAGTTCATCCACCAACGAGGCAGCCTGCTCCTTATGGGGAAGGGTGACGTTGGCTCCCCCGAAGTTTTCCATCCTGCGAAGAGACTCGAATGCGATCGGGAGGCCTTCGGGTTTCACCCGCCATGGGATGTAGAGGCCATCGATCCCGGCAGCCTGGAGTGCAGCGTTCTGCATCACCGGTGAGAGACTATGCTCCACGGGATCACCGAAGACAATGAAGACTCTTGCCGCGGCAGTGAAGCTCACACTGGCCCCCTTCCTTGGCAACCTCTCCGGGGGCCTTCGGCTTTCGCTCCTATCGGCCTACCGTTAATTGAACCCCTCCGAAAGGGCGCGCTCCAATGCGTGCCGTATTTGCTCTTTTCTCTCTTCATCCATCAGCTTGGTTCCGTCCTTATTTGTCACATAGAAGACATCCACGACCTGCTCGGCCTCGGTGGTGATCTTTGCGGAGCGAATATCCACGCTGAGCTCCGAGAGCGTGCTGGAAATCAGATACAGGAGTCCAAGCCGGTCCTGGGTCCGGACATCCAGGACGGTGTAGGCTTCGGACACCAGGTTATCGAACTCGACCTTGATCGGAGGCAGTACGCCCTTCCGCATCGGCCGTGCCAGAACATCCCTCCTGCGACGCTTGATGAGTTCACGGACGTTAACCCATTCGGCGAGAACATCCTGCACATCTGCGACCAGCTGTTCCCACACCCCAGGGTCCTCAATAGCAGAGCCCTTCCCATCGTCCACCCTGAAGTGGCGGATCACCATGCCACTGGCCAGGGTGAAGATCTGCGCGCTCAGAATGTTCATCCCATTCGCGCTCAGAGTCCCCACGATTTGGGCAAACCGCCCATGGCGGCCGAAGGCGCAGATCGTGAATTCCGAGTAGCCGGCCAACGGGAACGCCGCCCACTGGCTGGCGGCCTCTTCGCCTTGCTGCACGCGCTGTATCAAGCGCATGTGCGAGGCGATCTTGCCCAGCGAGGTCGTCAGCAGGTACCGCGTGGGCGCTTCCTGGAGGTGCCGCTTGACCGCCTCCACCCCGAACTCCGGCGACAGCTCCTGAGTGAGCTGGGATGTCACTCGCTCGGCCCTGGCAAGGTCATCCTCGCCCTCGGGGATCCCCCTCGTGAGGATCGTATGGGTCTTAATGTAAAGTTCCCATAGCAACGTGCCTTTCCACTCGGTCCAGACCCCCGGGCCAACCGCCTTGATGTCGGAGTAGGTCAGGAGGTAGAGCATCTTCAACCGATCCAGCGTCTGCACGTGTTTGGCAAAGTCAATCACCATCGCCTCATCGTCCAGGTCCAAACGCTGAGCAACATGAGACATGGTCAGATGGTGCGCCACCAAGAAGCGGACGTCCTCGGCGTCTGGTTCCGGGATGCCCATCCTGGTCTGGATGGCATCGACCAAGGTGATCCCCTTCGCGACGTGACCGCGGCCCTCCCCCTTTCCGATGTCGTGGAGTAAGAGCGCCAGTCGGAGGATCTCCATTCTCTTTGGGTCCGACGCGATCGAACGAAACTCTTCGCCATAGAATCCTGAGACGCCATCCAGGTGTTCCAGGTTCTCGATGGCAAGGAAGGTGTGTTCATCGACCGTGTATTTATGGTAGAAATCGAACTGCACCAAACAGGTGAGCTTGGCGAACTCCGGGATGTAGCTGCCGAGCACTCCGAGCTCATGCATACTCCGGAGCGTCGCAGCCACTCCCTTGGGTTCCCGCAGGATGGCCAGCAAGAAGCCCAACGCTCGACTCGATCGTCGGACCGCCTCATCAATGAGGTGAACATCAGCCCTGATAGAGTCCTTGATCTCAGGGCTCAGCGCGTACCCCATCTGCTGCGCGTACCAGAAGACCTTTAGCAGCCGAACAGGATCCTCCCGGAAAAGCCCCCGATTCTTTGGCAACACATGGATTTGGCGATCGATTTCCGTCAGATCATCGCCGATATCGCGAGCCTTCAGCTTTTCCATTACCATCTCCACCTGTGACTTGCCTCGCGTGCAACGCGAGATCAATTGCTCCGACAGGAGCAAGATATCCTTTGCCGCCAGGTAATACTGTTGCATGAAGTCCTCGACAGCGTAGGAACGAGGCGTGTCCAAGAACCCCAGGTCGGCTGCCACTTGTTCTTGCAGAGACAGAGAGAGGACGTCATTCTTGCCACGACAGAGGTAATGGAGTTCGTTGCGCAACCGGAGCATGAAGTCCAGGGCACAACCCCAGCGTTCCGTTTCTTCCTGGCTAAGAAGCCCTCCCTGCACCAGTTCGTGCAGAGTGCCAGCCCGTTGGGTAACCCGGGCAATCCAGATAGCGGTGTGAAGGTCTCTCAGGCCCCCCGGTCCTTCCTTGATGTTCGGTTCTTGCAGGTAGATGGAGGGACCGTACCGATGATGACGTTCGCGGGATTCCTCGAGCTTCCGCTGGACGAAGGCCCCGGCACGCTTGTGGAAGACCGAGCGCTCCAATTTTCCACAAAACGCCTGATAGATCTCTTGCTCCCCAACAAGGTACCGAGCTTCCATCATAGAGGTACGAGAGGTCGGGTCGACCTCAGCCATCCGCACGCAGTCATCGATGGAGCGGCAGCTATGTCCCACGACGAAGCCGACATCCCACAGGGTGCTCAAGACCGGATGCAGGATCGCGTCCACGTAGGCATCGGCCTTGCGGGGATAGAGAAACATGAGATCGACATCGGAGCCTGGATTCAGCTCCCTCCGGCCATACCCACCCAGCGCGATGAGCACGCATCCTTCAGAGTTGCTCCGGAGAGCCGGACCACAGGCCGCATCCGCCAGTCGATAGAGAGAGGTCACTACTGCGTCCGTCAGTTCGGTGATGGCCAGAACCACCTCCCGTCCGCTCGCTCCATGTCGATGGATCTCGAGAATCCTACGTTGCTCATCGGCGATGAAGCCCCTGAGGGCAGACACCAGACCGCCATCCGTGTGGGGACCTTGCATCACAGTGTGCAAGGAACTCATCAGCCGGAGGAGTTCCCCGGAGGAAGGAAGAACCTCCTTCACGAGCGGAACAGCACCGCCGCGCCGCCGGAGCAGCTTAGAAAAGGGACCTGACGTCCGAGTCATGCCTTCCCTCGTTGATAACAGTGTTCAGTTCCTCGTGCCAGCTCCCGAGTTGAAGACCCCTTCGAGCTTCAGGAAACCCATTACCTGGAACCAGGAACCTGGACCTATTCGAAGCCAACACGTCGAATTAGTATAGGTGGGCCAGCCACAGAGGGTCAAGGCGAATGTGCTGGACACGACACTCGGCCCCATATCTGGGGCCGTCTTTCTAGTTTTCCCTTGCCGACCTTCACCCCTCTTCGTTATAGTGTCAGCGAGTGTTGGAGGGGTTCATGCCAGTACGGCTAGTCCTCTTGAACATCCGATCACGCAATCCAGACAGGGCGTAGTACGCATGGCCTACGAAGATCTTCGGGCCTTCATCGCCGCCCTTCAGGGTCGGGGACTCCTCGCGCGCATCACGGCCGACGTGGACCCGATCCTCGAGATCGCTGAAATCACCGATCGAGTCAGCAAGCGCCTCGGCCCAGCCCTCCTCTTCGAGCGGGTCAAGGGCTCCTCGATGCCGCTCCTGATCAACGCCTTCGGCGGCGAGGACCGGATCTGCCTTGCCCTGCAACTTGCTTCGCTGGACGACTTGGCCTGTGAGTTGGACGGCATCCTCGAGATGAAAACCCCGGAGGGGTTCCTCGAGAAGCTCCGGATACTGCCCCGGCTTAAGGAGCTCGCAAATTTTCTCCCCAAACGCGTGAAGGATGGCGTCTGCAAGGAAGCGATCATCACGAAAGACCCCTCGTTTGGGCTGTTGCCAGCCATCAAGAGCTGGCCCCTCGATGGCGGCAGATATATCACCCTCCCCCTGGTGTTCACCAAAGACCCGGAGACCGGCGCGCGGAACTGCGGCTTCTACCGGATGCAGATCTTCGATGAACACACGGCCGGGATGCATTGGCATATCCATCACGGCGGAGCCGGACACTATCGGAAAAACCGCCGGCTGGGTCGTCGCACCGAGGTCGCCGTTGCCCTGGGGCCTGACCCGGCCACCACCCTGTCGGCGGCCATGCCGGCACCCGAAGGGATCGACGAGATGCTCATCGCTGGCTTCCTCCGGAAGCAGCCGGTAGAACTGGTCCGCTGCGAGACGGTTGACCTGGAAGTTCCCGCCAATGCCGAGATCGTGCTGGAAGGGTACGTCGAACCTGATGAGCTGCGCCTGGAGGGGCCGTTCGGCGACCACACTGGCTTTTACTCCCTCCCCGACTACTATCCCGTCTTTCACCTGACCGCCATCACCCACCGCAGGGACCCGATCTACCAAACGATCATCGTCGGCCGCCCCCCCATGGAGGACTGCTACATAGGCGCCGCAGTAGAACGGCTGACCAGGCCGCTTCTGAGAAAACAACTGCCCGAGGTCGTGGACTTCCATATGCCCTTCGAAGGGATCTTCCATAACCTCTTCATCGTCAGCATCGACAAGCAATACCCAGGCCACGCGCGCAAGGTCATGCACGCGATCTGGGGTCTTGGCCAAGCGATGTTCTCCAAGGTGATCGTTGTCGTGGACAAGGAGGTGAACGTCCGTGATCCAGCCGAGGTGATCTGGAAGGTCTTGAATCATATCGATCCCGAACGGGACATCGAGTTCGTCATGGGTCCTGTCGAGACCCTGGACCACGCGAGCCGGCTTCCCAAGTACGGCTCAAAGATGGGGATCGACGGGACGCGCAAGTGGAAGGAGGAAGGATTCACACGGGAGTGGCCGGAGGAGCAAGTGATGGATGGTGCGACCAGAGCCTTGGTGGATCATCGCTGGGAAGAGTATGGTTTGGACTGAGGCCATCGCGGCAATAACCACAATTCCTCGGAGGGACCACACATGAGAGACCCCTTGAGACGACGACCGGCCGACGGCTGGACCCGGAACGCAATTGCCTGGTGTCTCGCTCTCCTGATTGGAGGGCTGGCTTTCCAGACGGCCCAGGCTGCCCCAGTACCCGACTTCACGCTGCAACTCCTGGATGGGAAGACCACCTCCCTCAAGGAACACCGCGGCGAACCGGTCCTGATCAACTTCTTCCACTCTAAATGACCCCACTGTCAACGGGAGGCTCCCGTTCTGGCGAAGATCTACAAGGAGCACAAGGGAAAGGGACTGGTCATTTTGGGCGTGAACGTCAGTTGGGACAACGCGGCCGACGCGCGGAAGTTTGTTGAAAAGTACGAAGTCCCCTACCCCGTGGGACGCGACAGTACCGGTGAGATCGGCCGGCGTTACAAGATCGAAGGGACCCCGGCCACCCTCCTGGTCAACAGGGATGGTACCCTGTTCGGACGGGCCGACGGGGCAATGACCGAGGAAGAGTTCAAGAAAAACATCGAGATGCTCCTCAAGGAGAAAAAGAAATAGGTGAGGGGTCGTACGCGCTTAGGCTGAGATGCTCTCACATCTTCTGGCATCCGAGCATCCCAGTCTCATGGCCGTTCATCTTTTTTGTCTTTGCTGAAAGCCGACGGCTGATGGCTGAACGCTTATGGCCGGGTCAGGTTTTGCCGGAGGAGGGCCGCTTCGTTCGGGCGGTGTGATAACTCAGGGTCTTCAGGAGGACCGCCAGGTCAACGTTCTGAAGTTTGACCCATCCCGGGATCGTCAATTGGGCCGGGACGAAATTCAGGACCGCCGAGACGCCGGCCTCCACAAGGAGGTCGAGGACGGCCTGGGCGGTGACTGCGGGAACGGCCAGGATCGCGATCTTGATCTTCCGTTTTCGGATCACCGGGAGGATCTTTGACGCGCCCATGACCTGGATCCCCTCAACCCGCCGACCTATCTTTGCCGGGTCCTGATCGAACACAGCGGAGATCTTGAATCCTTTCTCCCGAAATCCCTTATAGCGGATGAGCGCGGAGCCCAGGTTTCCCAACCCTACCAGGGCCACCTCCCACTCCCTCTTCAGGCCGAGAATCCCCTCCAGGCTTTGCCGGAGGGGCGTGATATAGTACCCGAGACCCCTGACGCCGAATTGGCCGAAGTACGCCAGGTCTTTCCGGACCTGCGCCGAATTGAGGCCGAACCGATCCGCCAATTGCCTGGACGTGACGCTGGACATCTCGTCGTTCTCCAACTCCTCCAGGCATCTCAGATAGATTGAAAGCCTGGTCACCGTCTTCTCCGGGATCTTGATCGCCCTCATCGGATCAAAGCCCTCCGCTATCCTCCCAGGGCGGCGATCGACTGCCGCGCCAGATCGAGTAACCTCGCCGGGAACAAGCCGATCTGTAGGGTTCCCAGTGCGGACATTCCCACTGCCAGGACGGCTGGGGCTGACCGCGGGACAGGCGGCCGCTCGGTCGCCGGCTCGGTCATGTACATGATGACGATCAGTCGCAGATAAAAGTAGACCGAGACCACACTGTTCAGGACACCGATCACCGCCAGACCGGGATAGTGCGCCTCAAGCGCGGCACTGAAAATGTAGAGCTTCCCCATAAACCCGGCTGTGGGGGGAATCCCGGCCAGCGAAAACATGAAGAGGGCCATGCAGGCGCCAAGGACCGGCCTCCGAAAGCCAAGTCCTGCGTAGTCGCCCAAGAAAAGCAGCTCTTGCCCATGGCCTTGTAAGGCGATGATCGCAGCAAAGGCGCCAAGATTCATCAGGGCGTATGCGACGAGGTAGAAGAGAACGCTGGCGGCTCCTGAGGACCCGCCTGCGACCACGGCGACCAGCACATACCCGGCATGCGCGATCGAGCTGTAGGCCAGCATCCGTTTGACATTATTCTGGACCAGCGCAACCAGATTCCCCAGGGTCATGGTGAGGACCGCTAGAACCCAGATCGCAGCCGACCACTGGATGTGGAGGGTCGGCAATGCAAGAAGGAATACCCGCAAGAAGGCGGCGAAGGCGGCGGCCTTTGTTCCGGCGATCATGAAGGCTGTCACCGAGGTCGGTGCGCCCTCATAGACGTCGGGCGTCCACATGTGGAACGGGACGGACGCGACCTTGAAGCCGAATCCTACGAGCAGCAACCCACCTCCAATCACGAGCATGGGGCCGTGGGACTTCCCATCAGCGAGGAAGGCTGCGACGCGTCTGAGCACGGTCGTGCCGGTCGCCCCGTAGATCAAGGCAATGCCGTAGAGGAAAAAGCCGCTCGCAAAGGCCCCAAGGAGGAGGTACTTCAAGGCCGACTCGTTGGAGCGGAGCTCAGCCCTCCGGAATCCAGAAAGCGTGTAGAGGGCCAGCGAGAGCGTCTCCAGCCCCAGGAAAATAACAACCAGATCCCCTCCCGAAGCCATGAGCATCATCCCCAACGTCGAGAAGAGCACAAGACTATAGTACTCGCCCTGGTCGGGTGTTTTCTCGTCGAGATACCCCATCGAGAGCAGAACGGTCAGGAGTGAGACCAGCGCGAACACGAGAAAGAAGAATAGCCCGAACCGGTCCAGCACCAGGGCGTCGTTGATCGAAAACCGAACCACTCCCCACAGGCGGATCGACACAAAGATCGAGAGCGCGAGCGAGGCCAGGCTCAGAATGGCGTTGAGGTTCTTCCGCCCTGCCGGAAAGAACAGATCTCCAACCAATACCGCCAAACCGCCAATGGCGACCGGCAATATCGGAGCAAGGGGAAGCCAGTCAATCTGAGGCAGAATAAGGTCCATGTCTAAAATAGGTTCCGAGTTCCGAGGTCCGGGTAAAAAAGGCCCAAAACTATTTCCCCAGGATTCCGAGTTGAAGATAGGGTGAGCGATGTTTCCAACCCGGAACTTGGAACCAGGAACCCCGAACTGCGAGGCGGTACCGATCGCTGAGCCCGTGGAGCGCCCGCGATCTGTCCAAGGAGCTTACTGACGGACGCATCCATCTTTCTGAGGAGGTGATTAGGGGAGAGGCCGATCCACAGAATGAGGAGAATGATTGGGACCAGGATCGCCATCTCACGGCGGCCAAGATCGCCGAGCCCGAGATTCTCGGGTCGGCGGATCTCCCCCCACATCACCCGTTGCCACATCCAGAGCATATAGACCGCCGCGAGGATGATCCCAATGGCGGCGAGCACCGCAAATCCTTTGTGGACGCGGAATGTTCCTGCAAGGATCAGGAATTCCCCCACGAACCCGTTCAGGCCCGGAAGGCCGATGGAGGACATCGTCACAACCAGGAAGCAGAGGGCAAAGCGGGGCAGGGGCCGGCTGAGCCCGCCGAACTCCTCGATCATCCGGGTGTGACGCCGCTCATAGATCATCCCGACCAGCAGGAAGAGGGCGCCCGTGGAGAGGCCGTGATTGACCATCTGAAGGATCGAACCCTCGACCGCTTGCAGATTCATGGCGAAGATCCCCAGCATCACGAACCCCAGGTGGCTCACCGAGCT
>JACQEV010000344.1 GCA_016200385.1 Candidatus Methylomirabilota bacterium | reverse complement strand
GCCAGCGGGTCCTGTCGCGGTGATCAGCCCCCGTCGTCCTCGCTCCACCCATCCCCCAGTGGGGCCCTTCCGCTGCGGGCGGCGGGGGCGCCCGCTCACCGCGCCACCCGCTGTGTAGCCAGATATTCCGAGTCCCGTTATTTTCGGATCGGGGTTGACTTTGACTCGCACAACATTGTGTGATAAGTTGTTCTGGGTTGATCGACCGACTGACAGGAGTTGGCGGCCTACTGTGGGCCATTCGTTTGACGTTTCACTTCCATCCATCGACGAAACGAAGGAGGGACGCGATGGGAACCAGTGGTAAGGGGGTTCGGGTGTCCTTCGCAATCGCCCTGATGAGTGCGGTGGCGATGCTATGGGGCTGCACGGGAGTGCACCTGAGACCGGATTACTATGATTGGGTGAGCGGGGAGCGGACCGCCCCAGCCGCTCTGAAGGCGGCCAAGAAGGCCCTTGCCGAGGCTCAGGCGGCTGGCGCGGCGAGTGTCGATGCCGCGCGGTATCCAATGGCCAAGGCGAAGGAGTATATTGGTATTGCTGAGGAAGAGATTGGGGAGCGAGACTTTGCAGCCGGGGAGGTGTCAGCCGGGATCGCCAGAAAGGCGGCCGAGGATGCAAAGGCGATCGCGCAACGCGGAGGGTAGAGGAGCAACTGAGTCGAGCTGGCCGATTTAGCAAACAGGAGGGAGTTCGACGATGGCACAGATCAGTGAGGCTGGACGGGTTTGGCGCCTAGCACTCGTTTCCACATTGGTGGCTTTTATCTTTGCCGGCTGCGCGACCACCGCATCCTATCGCCCTGACATCGACAGCATGAAGGCCGACCTGGCCGAGGCCAAGGCCGCGGGTGCCGAGACATTTGCGCCTGAGGAATACGCCCACGCCGAGGCATGTCTGGATATATTGACTCACGAGGCCACCGAGTTCCACCCGTTCGCGGATCCGAACGCCCGCAACTATATTGGCAAGTGTCGGGCCGCCTTTGCGGCGTTGAAGAGCAGTGTGGCTGCCAGCCGCCGGGCAAAGGTTCCCATTGAGGCAGTCTCGCCGCCAGCGGCGCCGAAGCCAGAGGCAGCCCGGGTGGGAGAAGCAGAAAAGGCGAAGGAGTCCCCCCTGAAAGACGTCTTCTTCGATTTCGACAAATCGGTGATCCGGGCGGACGCGAAGCAGAGTCTCGATGAGAACGTCCGATGGTTGAAGGCAAATACACACGCGACGATCGTCATCGAGGGCCACTGCGACGAGCGCGGGACGCAAGAATACAACCTCGCCCTCGGCCAGCGGCGCGCCAAATCTGTCCAGGACCACCTTGTCGCCGCCGGCGTCAGTGCCAAGCGGACCAGGATTATCAGCTACGGGAAGGAGCGGCCCTTCGCCCTTGGGCACGACGAGTCGGCCTGGAAGTGGAATAGGAGGGCTCACTTCGTCATACAGTAATCGGAAAGCGTGTCGCCCTTTTCCGACAGGGAGGACGAGGCGTCGGCCGCGACTGCTGGTGCAGAGCCGGTCCTGGGAGCCGTTCCACCGGGGCCGGCTCAGTTTGCTTTATGCATTGTCGGGTTCCCCCAAGGATTGTTGATGATTGGACTGTGACGCTGCAGTCGCCCTCGCGATACGATATCCAGCAAGGAGTTCCGCCGCGCATTTGTGCCGTCGCTCCGCTCCACCGGCCCCTGCAAGAGAGCCAGCGTCTGTTCCACGAATGCAGCCCGCCTGAGGTTATCCGAGGCTCGAGAAGTGGAGCGACGAATCCGACCGTGCGCTGCAATGCCCTCAGCCCGCTGAGCGGTCAAGCGCGCGAGGATAGTTAGCTCAAGGACCTTGGGGATCGAAGAGCCCGTGCAGATCTTGGAGGGGTATTCAATGGATCACCGGATCATCTACACTACATACGATGAGATGCAGGCTGAACTGCTCCGCCTGCATCTTGTGCGACATGGTGTCCCATGCTGGCTCCGTTCCATGCGGGTCGGTGGGTATCAAGGGATTACGTTTGGCCCGCTTGGAGAGGTCCACCTGATGACGGTTGCCCCCTATGCTGAGAAGGGAAAGCGGTTGATCAAGCAGGCCGAGGCGGACGGATTTCTCCGGCATTTGGAAGGTCAAGTGGAGGAAGCGTGACCTTGGCGACCTCCGGCGAGATGCGCGGGGTTGATAGTTCAGAGTTCATAGATAAGACATGACGAGAATGGGGACCGCTGACAAAGTGAAAGGCTTGAAGGAATTGGTGGGCATCGTTCGGGAACGGCGGGCCTTGGGGCAACGTGTGGTCTTTACGAATGGCTGTTTCGACCTGCTCCATCGGGGACACACTCGCCTCCTGCAGCAGGCCCGGGAGCTGGGCGACCTGCTGATCGTCGGGTTGAACAGCGATGCCTCCGTTCGGAGCCTCAAGGGTCCCTCGCGGCCTGTGCTCTCACAGGATGAACGGGCAGAGTTGCTCTCGGCCCTGGCCTCGGTGGACTACGTCGTGATCTTCGAGGAGGCGGATCCGGGACAGACGATCGCCGCGCTGCAGCCCGATGTGTTGGTGAAGGGGGCCGACTGGGCGAAGGAAGAGGTCGTGGGCAGGGATACGGTAGAGGGACGTGGTGGCCGAGTGGTGACGATCCCGTTGGTGGAGGGCTCTTCCACAAGTGGCATCATCAGGCGAATCCTGGAGATGGCAAGATCGCATGAGTAGTGTGCAGATCCCATGGTGATACGGTCGGTGGAGCAATCGGAGGATCTGTTAATCCGGCAGGCGCAGGAGATCGCGGCTCGGGTTCATAGCGGCGCCGCGAAGGTGTATCTCACCGGCCTCTTCGGGGCGTCGAAGGCGCTGATCCTGTCGGAGATTTCTCGTCGAGCGGGGCGGCCCCTCGTGGTGTTGGTCTCCTCGGCGGGCGAGGCCGAAACTCTTGCCAAGGACCTCCAGTTCTTCTCCCGTGGCCCGGTCGGATATCTGCCAGAGCGCGATGAAGACCCCGAAGTCCGATCCCAGCGAATTGCCTGCCTGACGGGTCTGGCTGCCAAGGAACTGCCGCTGGCTGTTGTCTCCATCCGGGCAGCCCTCGAACGCCTCTCACCCCCCGCAGCGCTTCTTGGCGCGGCCGTTACCCTGTGCGTCGGGCGGTTGATCCCGATGGACGAGCTTCTGGGCGCTCTGGAGGTGGGTGGCTACCGCCGGGTGAATCAAGTGATGGACCGAGGTGAATACAGCCTGCGGGGAAATCTTCTCGACCTCTTCCCGCCCGGATGCGACTTTCCCGTCCGGGCTGAGTTTTTCGGGGACGAGCTGGTTGAGCTGCGCGAATTCGACCCTACTACGCAGCGCTCCATCCGCTCTGTAGAACAGATCAGCGTCTTGCCCGTTGGAGAGGTTCCGCTGACGGCCGAGGCGTGCGGGCAGGCCCTTCGCACCCTTCGCGCGGCGGAAAACAGCCAGGGCGGCCAGGTTCCTGCGGAGATCGTCAAGGCGCTAGAAGATCGCCGCCCCTTCCCGGTTCTGGACGCCTATCTGCCGTACTTCTATCTGGAAACCGCCGACCTCTTTCAGTACGTGGCACCCGATGCACTCTGGGTTTTGGCAGACCCGGCGGGCCTGGAAGCCCGTGCGCACGACTTGGATGAGGCCGCGACCCGCGGCGGCGACCGTGACTCTCTTGAGGGAGTCTTCCCCCTGATGTTGGAGTCCCCATCCTGCGGCTGGACGGACTTCGAATCGAAGCTCTCCTTGCGGCCGCGGATCTTCCTGGACGAATTCTCACAGACCAACCCCGAGGGAGAAGACTCGCACATCGCCTTTAAGGTGGGGACCGTCCCGGCCTACCGCGGGCGACTCGCGGAACTGGCGCGCGACCTGGAAGGGTGGCAGCGGCAGGGCCGAATGATTCACCTGGTCTGCCGGAGTGAGGCCCAAGGTCGACGGCTTCAGGGGGTGCTCAGAGAACACGAGATCGCCGCATCTCTTCGCGAGACGGTGGCCTCGCCGGGCGGGATCGCCATTCTTTCAGGTGAGCTCAGCGGTGGCTTTCACCTGGATCAGGCGGGCCTGACCTATATCACCGAGGCCGAGATCTTCGGGTCTCGACACATCCCGCGCCGCCGGGCCCGGCCGAAGGAGGCCTCCCCCTTCTCCTCCTTTGAGGACTTGGCGTTCGGCGATGTCGTCGTCCACGAGGATCACGGGATCGGCAGGTACAAAGGCCTGCGGCAACTCGATGCCGGCGGGATGGAGGGCGACTATCTCCTCATCACCTATGCCGACAACACCAAGCTCTACGTGCCGACGAACACACTCCAGCTGGTCCACCGCTATCTGGGTGCTGACGGGGAGCCGCCCGCCCTCGATCGGCTGGGCGGCACATCATGGGCCAGGGCCAAGGAGCGAGTGAAAGCCTCGATCCGTGAGATGGCCCAGGAGCTGCTCACGCTGTACGCTGCCCGGCAAGTCATCAGCGGCTACGCTTCCCCCCCTGATACCACCTGGCAGCGGGAGTTCGAGGCCGGCTTCCCCTACGAGGAAACCCCCGGCCAGCTCCAGGCGATCGCCGACGTGAAGGCTGACATGGAGCGAGACCGACCGATGGACCGCCTGATCTGCGGAGATGTGGGGTACGGCAAGACTGAGGTGGCGATGCGGGCCGCATTCAAGGCCGTCATGGGGGGAAAGCAGGCGGCGGTTCTGGTCCCGACCACCGTCCTGGCCTTGCAACACCTGCAGACCTTTTCCGAAAGGTTCAACAGCTTCCCGATCAAGGTGGAGATGCTCTCCCGCTTCCGAAGCCGAAAGGAACAGGCCGAGGTGTTGCGCGGTCTCCGTGATGGGGTGGTGGACATCGTCATTGGGACCCACCGTCTGCTTCAGAAGGACATCCGCTTCCGAGACCTGGGTCTGCTGGTGGTGGATGAGGAGCACCGCTTCGGCGTCGCGGCCAAGGAGCGCCTGAAGCAGCTCAAGCGGCAAGTGGATGTCATGACCTTGACCGCGACCCCGATCCCGAGGACCCTTCACATGTCGATGCTGGGGGTCCGGGATGTCAGCACCATCGAGACACCCCCGGAGGATCGCCTCTCGATCAAGACGAACGTCGCCAGGTTTGACCAGGCACTCATCCAGGAGGCGATCGAGCAGGAGCTGGACCGAGGCGGGCAGGTCTTTTTCGTCCACAATCGTGTGGAGAGCATCCAGAGCATGGCCAACCTGATCAAGCGGCTGGTCCCCAGGGCCAGGCTGGCCGTGGCTCATGGCGAGCTGCCGGAAGAGCGCCTCGAGCGGATCATGTACGATTTCTACACCGGCAAGTCCGATGTCCTGCTGTGCACGACCATCATCGAGTCGGGCCTGGATGTCGGCAATGCCAATACCATCATCATCGATCGGGCGGACGCCCTCGGCCTGGCCCAGCTCTACCAGCTCCGCGGACGGGTCGGTCGCGACCGGCGACTGGCGTATGCGTACCTCCTCGTCCCGGAAGACGCTGCCCTTTCCGAGGTCGCCAGGAAACGGCTCCAGGTTATCGCGGAGTTCACTGAACTCGGATCAGGATTCAAGGTGGCGGCGAGGGATCTGGAGATCCGCGGTGCGGGAAACCTGCTGGGGCCAGAGCAGCACGGGCAGATCGCCGCCGTTGGGTTCGATCTCTACTGCCGACTGATCGAGTCAAGCGTCAGGGAGTTGAAGGGTGAGGTGGCGGCCGAGTCGGTCGAGCCGTCCGTCAGGCTGGAGGCAGAGGGATATCTGCCCGAAGCCTACGTGGAAGACCCCCACGTCAGGCTCCAGCTCTATAAGCGGCTGGCCGCTCTGTCCGAGACCGAGGAGGTGTCGGCTTTCCGCGAGGAACTGATCGATCGTTTCGGTGAGCTCCCGCTGCAGGCGGAGCGTGTGCTGGCCGCGGTGAGCCTCAGGATCCTCGCCCGGACATTGGCCATCCGTGAGCTCGACGCCAGAGGCGAAACGATTCGCCTCGTCTTCCGCGACGCGCCACCCTTGGCCGCGGAAAAGGTGGCGGACCTGCTTCGCGCAGAGGCGGGCCGTCTGCGCTACGTCCCACGGGACACGTTGGAATACCGGGTCAACGGCGGCGAAAAGATCGCCACGGTTCAGACCCTCCTTATGAGACTGGCGGAGTGTCGGTGAAAAAAGCAGGGTTTCGGGTTTCGGGTTTCGCGTTTCGGGTGTGGCGTGCGGTCAGAGAATCCCTATACCCTGGACCCCATACCCTAAACCCTGTTCTAATGGTGGGGTTGGCCATCCTCTATGGAATCCTGATTGGTTCTGTCTCCGAGGGGGTGATCCTCGATCGCATCGTCGCCGTTGTCAACGATGACGTGATCACGCTGACCGAGGTGCAAGAGGAGGGGCTCCAAACAATCCGAAAGATCGTGCAGGAAAGCCTGGGGGAAGAGCGAGAGCGGCGGCTTCGCACCACCGAACGTCAGATCCTAGATGAGCTGATTCTCAGGAAGCTTCAGCTTCAGGAGGCGAAAAAAGAGAAGATCGAGGCGACCGCAGCCGACGTCCGATCCGCCATAGAGGATTTGAAAAGGCGCAACGGTCTCACCAGCGATGAGGAGCTACAGGCCGCCATGTCCAGAGAATTGCTCAGCGAGGAGCAGTTCCGAAAGGGGATCGCCGAGCAGGTAGCCCTGACAAAGCTGGTGGCCAGGCAGGTGCGGTCGAAGGTTGTGGTCCTGGACGAGGAAGCTCGGCGGTACTACGATGAACACCAGGAGCAATTCAAGGATATCCCCCAGGTGAAGATCCGCCATCTTCTGGTGGCTGTTCCGCAGCAGCCCACACGGGACGACGTCCTGCGGGCCAAGAGTCGGATTGAAGAGGCGCAGGTGCTGATGAAACTTGGAGCCAAGTTCTCTACGGTAGCCAAGCAGTACGCGGACGGGCCGCTCGCCTCCTCCAGCGGTGAAATCTGGACGATGAAGCGCGGAGAGCTCGCGCCGGAACTGGAACAGACGGCCCTTGCCCTGCCGATCGGGCAGGTCAGCGGAATCATCACAAATCCGGCGGGCTTCCACCTGATCCAGGTGGAGGAGCGAGTAGCGGGCCAGGTCCTCCCATTCGATCAGGTCAAGGAGGCCGCTCGGAACACTCTCTTTGATCAGAAAGCCGAGGCCAAGTTCAAGGAGTGGGTCCAGACCCTGAAGGCCAAGGCCAGCGTCGAGATGAAGATGTAGAGGTTAGCCGTCAGCATTGAGCGATCAGCAGTCAGCACTCAACTCTCTAGCTTGTGAGCTGAAGGCTGACCGCTGAAAGCTAACTGCTTACTTTCCCTGTCTTCTTCAGCCGTCGCTTCACCAGTTGCCGCTTTGCCGGGCTAAGGCGGTCGATGAACAGGACGCCATTCAAGTGGTCGATCTCGTGCTGGAGGATACGCGCCAGCAGGTCGGACGCTTCCAGGACAACCTCTTTTTCATTCCGGTCATACGCCTTCACCACCACCCGCTTGAATCGCGGCACCCCCTCCCTCAGGTCTGGAATGCAAAGACATCCCTCCTCCTCCACGATGTGCCCGTCGGCGGCAACCAGCTCGGGATTGATGAGGGCCATCGGCTTGGTGAGCTTTCGCTCGTCGTGCGGGTCCACCACGATGACCTGCCTGAGCGCGCCCACCTGGGGAGCAGCGAGTCCCACGCCGGGGGCAGCATACATGGTTTCCATCATGTCATCGATGAGGCGCTGAAGCTCGCCGTTGATCGATGTGACCTTAAGTGACTTCTTTCGTATGACGGGGGATGGATAGATCAAAATCGGCAGCTTCGCCATTCGTGTTCTCTTACGTCAGGCCGAGAGCCAGATCGGCATCGGCGTTGAATGAGAGCGGGACGCGCTCACCGCGTACAAGGCGAGGGTAACCGGCGGCCGCGATCATGGCCGCGTTGTCGGTACACAGGGAGGGGGTGGGGTAGTAGACCTCAATTCCCTCATCCGCAGCCAGTTGGGTCAACTTCACCCGGAGCCTGCCATTGCAGGCCACGCCTCCAGCCAGGACGATGCGCCGCGGGGCGGCAGAGGCTTTCGCCGCAGCCACGGTGACGCGAGCCAGCACCTCCACCACAGCCTCTTGAAAGCTGGCGCAGATATCCGCCACAAGTGCAGGGTCCAGCGCGGAGGATTGAGGTGTAGTGGCGCTGCTTGCTGCGCCCAACTTGGGCAAGGCAAGCCCTGCCCCTACCATACCCTTCACATAGTTCACGACTGCGGTCTTCAGGCCGCTGAAACTGAAATCGTACGATCCTCGCTGTGGCATCGATCTGGGAAATCGAATGGAATCCGGATCGCCCTTGCGAGCCCGCTCCTCGATCAGTGGCCCCCCTGGATAGCCAAGTCCAAGGAACTTGGCCACCTTATCAAAGGCCTCTCCTGCGGCATCGTCCTTGGTTCGACCGAGCAGGCGGTACTCTCCCGAGGCTGTCGCCGAATAGAGATGGGTGTGCCCACCCGACGCGACAAGCCCGGTAAAGGGGAAGCGCAGGTTCTCGTGGTCGAGCAGGGCGGCATAGAGATGGCCCTCCAGGTGGTTGACGCCGACCAGTGGGATGTTGAGAGCGAAGGCGAGCGCCTTGCCGAAGGAAAGGCCGACCAGCAGGGAGCCGATTAACCCGGGACCCGCCGTGGCCGCAATGCCGTCGAGATCGGCGAGGGTCACCCCAGCCCTGGCGAGCGCCTCTTGCACCACCGGCCATATCGCCTCCACGTGGCGGCGCGAGGCCAGCTCAGGAACGATCCCGCCGTAGGGCGCGTGGAGAGCATCCTGGGAGGCGATCACGGAGGAACGGATTCGACATCCATCCTCCAGGACGGCAGCCGCCGTCTCGTCGCACGAGCTTTCAATTCCCAGGGTCAGGTGTGCCATCGCAATGACGAGCAGTCAGCTATGAGCAGCAACGTAGGGACGCCGCTTGCTGCGCCCTCTTCGGGCAGGGCAAGCCCTGCCCCTACGCTGACGGCTGATAGCTGAGCGCTTCGGTCAACCCGCGTTCCCCTTCGCGAATCCCTTCTCCAGGATCCGACTGGCCTTCAGAATCTCCATCGCCCGCTTCAACTGGACGTCGGTGTTGGGATCGGGTCCCTCTCGCTTTCCGATCTGCAGGCTTGGATCTCCCTCCTCCTCGGATATCTTTTTCTCCGGGCGCCCCTCAGGCCGCTCCTTTGCTGCCTCAGCCTCTTTTTCACCGTGGCCGGGGGCCTTGGCCAGCGTGGGCCGCGGCACCTCTACCACAATATCAGGGAGAAGGCCGGTGCCGTGGATCGATCGTCCCTTCGGGGTGAAGTACTTCGCCGTCGTCAAGCGCAGGCCGGAGCCGTCGCTCAGGGGAATAACGGTCTGGACCGAGCCCTTTCCAAAGGTCTTTGTCCCGAGCACCACCGCGCGCTTCCAGTCCTGCAGCGCGCCCGCGACGATCTCCGAGGCGCTGGCCGAGCCACCATTGACCAGGACCACTATCGGGACCTTGGGGATCTGAGCCCCGTGTTCGGCCGAGAAGCGGAGATCCTGATTCTTGATCCGTCCCTCGGTGTAGACGATGAGCTGGCCTTTGTCCAGGAACAGGTCGGTCACGTGCACGGCCTGATTCAGGAGGCCGCCAGGGTTGTTGCGGAGGTCCAGCACCATTGCCGACATCCCGTTCTGTCCCAATTGCTCGATCGCCTTCAGGAGATCTTTCCCGGTCCGCTCCTGGAATGAGCTGACCCGGATGTAGGCAATCCCGTCTCCGAGGTCTTTGCTCTTGACGCTCTTCACATCGATGATCTCGCGAACCAGGGTCAGCTCGAATGGACCGGGGGACTCTTCTCGCAGAATGGTCAGGGTGACACTGGTGCCTCTTGGGCCCCGAAGGTTTTTCACCGCCTCCATAAGGGTCATGTCCTTGGTCAGTTTCCCGTCGATCTTCACGATGCGGTCCCCGGGGTGAAGCCCGGCGCGATCGGCAGGGGTGCCTTCAATCGGTGCCACCACCGTGAGCTGCCGGTCCTTGACCGTGATCTCGATCCCCAGGCCGCCGAAAGAGCCTTGGGTCTCGACCTGCATCTCCTTGAAGATATCCGGCGGCATGAAAGAGCTGTGAGGATCGAGCGTCTCCAGCATCCCTTTGATTCCACCGTAGATGAGGTCGCGCGGCTTAGTCTCGTCCACGTAATTGGCCTGAATAAGCGAAAGGACCTCGGTGAAGACCTTCAGGCGCTCATAGCTGTCTTCGACAGCAGTGACCTCATGGCGGCCGCCGCCACTGATGATCAGCAGGACCAGGGTGAACGCTGCGATCATGCTCTTCCACCCGTTTCGGAACACACCTCCAGGCATCATCGATCCCTCCCGCACAAAGGGTATAGGGTGTAGGGTTTAGGGGACCCGCCGTTGACGCGAAACCCTAGACCCTGTTCTCCCATGTCAATTCGGGGCGAGCCAAGCTACGGGGTTCTGGGGCCTGCCCCGATGACGCACTTCGAAATAGAGTTGTGAGCCGGTCACCGAGCCGGTGCTCCCGACCAACCCGATGGCCTGCCCTTTTGCCACGCGATCGCCTATCTTGACCAGGATCTCTGAGACGTGCGCGTAGACGGTATAATACCCCTCTCTGTGGTCGAGGACGATCAAACGCCCGTACCCTTTGAACCAGTCCGCGTACAGTACGGTGCCGTCGGAGACGGCGACAATCTCTTGCCCCTCGGGGGCATTGATCTCGATGCCACGATTGAAGGTCACGGTCCTATAGCGGGGGTGCTCTTGCCGGCCGAACGTAGAAGCCAGGGTACCGGGAGTCGGCCAGGGCAAGCGACCCTTGAGCGATGCAAACGCCGCCTCTGTCCCTTCCGAAAGGGCGGGTGCCCGCAAAGGCTCGGGAGCAGGTCCTTTTCCGATCTGGGACGGGGGTCGCCTTTCGCGCTGCAGGCGACCGATAAGTCCCTGCAGCTCGCGGGCAGCCAGCTCCAGTTGATGGATGGCGGCCAAGTGGCCCTTCTTTTGCTCCTGAACCTTGGCCAGCAACACTCGTCTGGCACGTTGTTCATTGAGGATCTCTTCCCGCTTTGCCCTGACAGCCTTCTGGCTCAGGGTCAGGTCCGCCTTGGAGCGCTCCAGCTCAGCCTGTTGTGTTTGAAGGGTCTCGAGCGCGCCCGTGTAGGCAGCAACCATTCGCTGATCCTGGTTCGCGATGGCCGAAAGGTATCGGATGCGGCGACCGGCGCCCGATAGATCCTCCGAGGAGAGCAGGGCCCGGACATAACCATGGTCCCCCTGCTTGTAAATGGCACGGACTCGGCGCCGAAAGAGGTTCTTGATCTGGTTCAGGTGCGTCTGGGTCAACGCGATCTCTCTCTGGACGGCCTGCAGCCGTTCCGTGCTGGCTCGGAGCTGGGCCTGCAGCCCTTTCAATGCTCGCTCCTTCTGTTGGAGCTCTCTTTCTATCCGATCCAGCTCTTCGAAGAGCGACTGCTCTTTTCGCGTGGCCTGCTTCGCCTGCTTCCGCTCCCGGTCCAGCTCCCGCTTGACCTGGTTGAGCTCTTCGCGTTTGTCGCGCAGGCGCGACGAGGACTTCCGTCCCTTCTCGGCTGCGAGGGCTGACGGCGGGCCAAGGAGCAGGGGCGCCATGAGGGCCACCGCCCAGGTCATGCGAGGCAAACGAGCCATTACTTCCTTCGAATGACGACTGTCTACATTTTGAGGAAGCGCCTGACAGCGATCGAGCTTCCAAGGGCACCGATCATTGCCCCTCCGCCTACCAGGCTCGCCATCATCGAGGATTCCAGGAATCCCCGGTTCGCTGCTGTCGGGAGGAGCGGGGAGGTCAAGTTGAACGTCAGCGCGACGAAGCGGTACGCCGCAAACAGCAGGCCCAGGGCCAGCAGCGCCCCGAGGCTGCCCTGTAGCATCCCCTCCACCAGGAAGGGGGCGCGGATGTACGCCTTGGTGGCGCCCACGAGCCGCATGATCTCGATTTCTGACGCGCGCGCATAGACGGCGAGCCGAATAGTGTTCGACACGATCATGGCCGACCCCAGCGTCAGCACCGAACCGATGATGATGCCAAGCAGCTTCATGATCCTCACGATGTTGGAGATGCGCTCGATCCATTCTTGCCCATACTGGACATCTTCGACTCCCTCGAGACGGCTGAGAAAGGCGCTGAGCCTCTTGAGGGTGTCGGGGCTCTGATACCCCTCCCGGATCTTGAGCTGAAACGAAGCGGGGAGCGGGTTGTCGCCCAACCCCTCGAGGAGGCTTTCCTGCCCCTTGAGTTCCCGGCGGAAGTTGGCGAGGGCCTCCTCCTTGGTGGTGAAGGTCGTGGCCTTGACGGCCGCCTCGTTCTGGATCCGTTTCCCGAGAATCTCCAACTGCGTCGGCGTGATCCTGTCATCCAGAAAGACGGACACCTGGAACTGTTCCTTCCATTCAGCGACAAGGGCGTTGAGATGCAGGACGAGAAGCAGAAAGATGCCGATGATCACAAACGATACCCCGATGGTGGCAATGGACGCAATGCCGCCCCAGCCGGCGCGAATGAGATTGATCAGGCCATGCGCCAAAATATGCTTCAGCTTTTCAATCATTGCGTGTGCGCCGCGTGCAAGGAGGGATACGGCCTACGACCACTCTTCCACGATCCGTCCCTGCTTCAGGAACACGGTCCGGCGGCCTGCCTCCTTCGCCAGCTTGAGGTCATGAGTGGCCACCAAGACAGTGGTCCCGCGCTCGTTGACCTCAAGAAGGAGCCGGATGACGTCCGCCGCCAATTCGGCATCCAGGTTCCCGGTCGGCTCGTCGGCCAGGAGGATGAGGGGATCATTCATCAGTGCCCTGGCGATCGCCACCCGTTGTTGCTCGCCACCCGAAAGCTTGTAGGGCGGCGTCTTCGCCTTGTGAGAGAGCCCAACCAGCTTCAGGAGTTGCTCAACTCTGCGTTGTCCCTCCAGAGTCGGCATGCCGACGACCCGGGCGACCAGAGTCAGATTCTCCTCAACGGTCCGGTCGCGAAGAAGCTTGAAATCCTGGAAGACGATGCCGAGTGTCCGCCTCAGGGGCGGCACCGCCCTCGATTTCATGCGGACGATGTTGCGACCGTTCACCAGGATCTGACCTGAGGTGGGAAGCTCGTCGCGGAAGGTCAGGCGGAGGAGCGTGCTTTTGCCGGCGCCGCTGGAACCGGCCAGGAAGACAAATTCTCCTTTGTGAACATGAAGATCGACATCGACTAGGGCCTCCAGATCTTTCCCAAACGTCTTGTAGACATGGAACATCTGGATCATGGCAAGGCAGCCCTGGTAGACCTCCTTCTTCGATCCCATCCGCCCCGGGGACATGGACACGGGCCCGAAGCTTTCCCTGCTGGCGCATGCGGTCCAACGTTACCTCTTTTTCATGGTGATTGCAACCAAAAATCTCCGAGCATCTTCGGCCAGCACCTACCCGGATTCAGCCTGTCGATGCGGCGACTGCCCCGTCACGGAGAATTTCCTTGCGCTGCTGGTCCGCCTTCCATATGATGGCCCAGCCCGGGCACACTATTGGAGGATCGTCGATGACGTGGGAGCTATTGCTTGACCAGTTGGTCCGTGACAGGACATCGGGAGCTCAGGAGCAAACCCGCCTTGCTTCCTCGCTCCTGTCCCGGTACCTCCGAGAGGAAAAGGCCGGCGAGGGGTGTGCGGAACGCCTGCTTTCGCTCACCCGGCGCATCGTGGATGCGAAGCCCGCCATGGCGCCGATCATTACCCTCCTGAATCATCTCTGGTTGGAGCTGGAACGGGTGAGCGAGGCTGATGCGGTCCGCAAAGCCCTCGCGGCAGAGTTGGAACAGATGAGTCTTGAGACCGAGCTGCGTCTGGATCGGCTCGCAGAAGCCTGTTCGGATCGGCTGCCCGAAGGGAGCTCGGTCCTCGTGCACTCCTACAGCTCGACTGTCCTTCGGGCCCTCCTGTCCGCCCACGAGGCAGGAAAAGGGATCCGCATCCTCTGCTCGGAGGGTAGGCCGGCGCTGGAGGGGGTCCGGCTGGCCGAGGCTCTCGCAGCAGCGTCCGCCCCGGTCCACCTGTGCGTGGATGCCGCTCTGCCGGGTCTTGTGCGTGAGGCCGATCTCGTGTTGGTTGGCGCGGACGCGGTGGTTGAGGATGGGGCGATCAACAAGATCGGGACCTATCCGCTGTCCCTCGCGGCCAAGGCGATGGAGCGGCCTTTTTACATCGCTGCCTTGCTGGACAAACTCCTTCCGCCATCTTTGGTACCGCTCCTTCGCATCGCCGACCGCCCGCCCGAGGAGGTGTGGGAAGCACGACACCCCACGCTGCAGGTACGCAATCGATATTCCGAATTTACACCGCTTGAGATGGTGACCGGAGTCATCACTGAAGCAGGCCTCTGGTCGCGACGGAGACTCCGATCGGGGTTCCGGAAAGCGCCAGTTTCGGCGACGCTGGCTCGGTTGGCGGAGGAGGTCGCGAGTGCCGTTCCAGCATGATGCGCCGAATGGTAGGGGAGACCCGGCGGGTCGCCCCTACGAGGCGGCAATGGTCCCGACCGTGCGGAACAGCACAGTCGCCATAATGAGGTGGAACGGTACTAACACAAACGTCTTTAATCTTGTTGCAAAGGCGCGGGTTCTGTCCTTCGGCAGCCCCATCCGTCCTCACTCCACCCATCTCCCAGTGGGGCCCTTCCGTTGCGGGCGGATGGGGCGCCCCGCCCCGGCCACCCGCCCGATGTAACTTTAAAATTGTCGTTTGTATTAGTTCAGTCCGGCAAGGTCACGACTCAGCAGGCGGGTGAGCCGGGCCTTATGTGCGCCAGGCGTCGCAGTGTCCTCAGATTTCGGCTGTCGGCCGATACGAAGTCGTTGTCTTTCGGGGTTTCGATAATCATCGGCAGTCCCCGCAGACAGGGGTCGGTCACCAGGCAGCGGAAGGCCTCGAGCCCGATCGCTCCCTTGCCGATGTGCTCGTGCCGGTCCACCCGACACCCCAGCCCCCTCTTGCTGTCGTTGAGGTGAATGACCTTGAGGTGAGCGATCCCAACGATCCGATCGAACTCGCGGATGACGCCGGCATAGCCGTCCGGAGTCCGGATGTCATAACCAGCAGCAAAGACGTGGCAGGTGTCAAGGCAGACTCCCGTCCGCTCCGGAAGGCCGATCTGGTCCAGGATGGCAGCGATCTGCTCAAACCGGTGCCCCAGACTCGTCCCCTGGCCAGCGGTGGTCTCGAGGACCGCCTGCACCTGATAGCCCCTCGTCCGCTTCAAGAGCTCCCGAATACTGATCGCCACCTGTCGTAACCCTGCTTCCTCACCGGCCCCCATGTGGGCTCCGGGATGGGCGACGAGGTAGGGAATGCCAAGCGCCTCGGCCCGCTCCAGCTCCTCGAGGAAGGCTGCCATCGACTTGTGATGTAAGGCCGGGTCGGTCGAGGCCAGATTGATCAAATACGAATCGTGGGCGGCGGCCGGGGCGATTCCGGTGGTCTGAAGATTTGCGCGAAATCGCTCGATCTCCTCCGGCGGCAATGGCTTGGCGCGCCACTGGTTGCTGCTTTTCGTAAAGAGCTGAATCGTCCGACAGCCGACCTGCCGTCCTCTCAATGGCGCCAGGTTCACCCCTCCTGCGATCGACATGTGGGCACCTAGGAGCAGATCCGATCCATCTCTCCGCCGCCGCTGGTGTGCGTTCATCGGTTGGATGGTTGAAGGAGGGCAACGTCTCAATGGAGGTTGAACCGCTCGGCAAGAAGCCTGCGGAAGCGGGGCTGATAGATCAGATCGAAGGCCAGCTCTTTCCCGGGAAAGAGTTTCAGCGCTAACCGCCTCACGCCGGCCACCATCCGGGACGCCTCTTCCAGCGAGAGCGTGGTCTGGCTGATCACGCTCATCGTCAGACCAACCACGAGTTGGAGCTGCCGTAGGCGACGCTCCTCATCCTTGAATTCCTCTGGAGTTGGCATCACGTCTCCTCAGTGGCGAATCGTTCAATGCCATGTTACCAGAGACCCGAATCGTTTCCAACCTTTGTGTGTCCAGGGAGCGTGCTACACGCGAGGGACACACTTGTTGAGGCGGCTTCGGACACGCTCCGGCTCCGTCGATCCTGTCTCTACGGGGGAAGCGTGGGCGGCGTTTGGAGAGGACGAAGCAGTCGGGCCCGTACTCCCCTGGGGGAAGGACATTGACTGCAATTACAAGGATGCTATGATAGATTAGTGTGATGAGCAGCACCCTCGCCTGTCCTGAGCCCGGTCAAAGGGCCTGTCCTGAGCCGCGCCGAAACCTGCGGTAAGCCCTGTCGAAGCGGGCCTGTCATTGCGGGTATAAAGGTCATGGATTGTTGATTCTTTGTTGGTCATTGCGTTGCAACTGCTCGACCATGCACGATATTACGACAACTCAACGGTTC
>JACQEV010000340.1 GCA_016200385.1 Candidatus Methylomirabilota bacterium | reverse complement strand
GATGATCCCTCGTGGCGCGACAGCCGTACAGGCAGCCGGAACGATCCACACCGATATGGAGCGGGGCTTCATCAGGGCAGAGGTGGTCGCATTCGAGGCCCTGACGAACGTCGGCTCGATGGCAGCGGCCAAGAAGGAAGGGTTGCTACGCCTCGAAGGGAAAGACTACCTGGTGGCCGACGGCGATGTCATCACGATCCGTTTCAATATCTGAGGCCGAGGTGCGGCGGGTCGGTGCGTCCTCAGGGTCGCCATCACACGCAGACAAGCAAACAGATAATGGCTCGATCCCACACGCAGGAAGATTAGAGAGACCAGGGTGGTGGATGGCGCGCCCGGGCAGATTTGAACTGCCGGCCTTTTGCTCCGCAGGCAAACGCTCTATCCGGGCTGAGCTACGGGCGCGGGGTAGCATTCCGGAAAAATCTGTGAGACTATAACACGGTGCCCAAGAGTTTTCAAGCCGCGCTTGGACCCCCAACCAGGCTCGAGGCCATCGTTGAACTGCTTCGATTCGCCGGTCATCAGCCGCTTCCCCGCGCGGCGCTCACCGAGCTTCACCTGTGGCCATAACCCTCGCCCTGTTCCAGGCGGGCGGGAGAACCTCGAGAGTCTTTACGCAGCCCCGTAACCGTTCACCCATGAGAGGAGGCGCCCCATGGCACACCCCAAGACCAAGAAGCGGATCGTGATAGGAATTGCCGTCCTGGCCCTGCTAGTCAGCGCGGGCCTGTACGCGGTCGCCCAGCAGTTGGAGGAGTCCAAACGCGACCGCATCATCGCCGTCAGTGGCGGCAAGTACCACGTGCTGCCGGCGACCCTCGAGACCACGCAGTGGGGATGGCTTGATCCGAAAGAGCCGCCGAAGCTCGTCGTGAACTCCGGAGATGTCGTCGCAGTCGAGACCATGATGCACGCCCACAACAAGATCCAGCCGGGAACCACGATTGAGGAAATCGTCGCCCTCCGGAAGGCGAACCCCGGAGGCGGCCCTCACACCGTGACCGGTCCCATCTACGTTAACGAGGCCGAGCCCGGCGACGTGATGGAGATCCGCATCCTCAAGATCGTCCCCAAGGCCTTCGGGTTCAACTTCAACCTGCCCGGAAAGGAGTTCCCGACGATCGGCGCCCTGGCCCCCGAGTTCCCCGATGGTTTCGTGAAGTACTTCTACCTCGATTGGGAGAAGCGCCAAGCCGAGTTCAAGCCGTGCGTCGTCATCGACCTGCAGCCCTTCCCTGGCACCCTGGCGGTCGGGATTGACCCGAACGATCCCTCGCCACGCAAGGGAGGGGCCAAGGATCCGATGGCGCCCGTATCGACGCTCCGGCCCTGGAAGAACGCCTCCAACATGGACATCAACGAGCTTCAGGAAGGGACCATCCTCTTCGTCCCGATCTTCCTCAAAGGCGCGCTCGTCTGGGTGGGTGATGCGCACTGCCGGCAGGGTACCGAACTGAACCTGACGGCGCTCGAGTGCGCGTACCGGGATATCGTGATGCAGCTCATCGTGCGCAAGGACATGAAGCTGGAATGGCCCCGGCTTGAGACCAAGACCCATTGGATCCTGATGGGGTACGATGAGGACCTCAACAAGGCAGTGGTCATCGCCGCGCGCGAGATGATCGACTTCCTGTCGAAGCAGAAGATGGTCCCCCTGGATCGCTACGAGGCTTACTCGTTGGCGTCTATAACGACGAACTGCGTCGTGACCCAGGTGGTGAACGTGCGCAAGGGCGTGCACTGCATGGTGCCCAAGAGCATCTTCGTCGCCAAGAAGTAGCGGGTGCTTCGAGCGCTTGCCCTCGTCCTGTTGGCCGCCGCCCCGGCCTGGGGCGGCGGACCGATCGCCGTCGTCACGACGTCGACGGATCTGAAGGCGCTGGTGGAGGCCGTGGGGGGGAACCGGGTCGAAGCGCAGAGCCTCGCCCCACCCCTCCAGGACCCCCATGCCATTGAGGTGAAGCCACGCCACCTCGCCAGGCTCAAGGCGGCCGACCTCCTGGTAACAATCGGCCTGGATCACGAACAGTGGCTTGCCCGACTTCTCCACTCGGCGAACGACCCTCGGTTTGTCCGGGGAAGTCCGCATTATCTCGACACCTCCAAGGGGATTCAGCTCCTCCAGTCCGAGACCCCGCGCGTCAGGGGGGAACAGGGAGTCCATGTTCACGGCTTTGGCAACCCCCATTACTGGCTTGATCCGCTAAACGCGCGCCCCATCACTCAGGCAATCCTCGACGCGCTCGCTCGCCTCTCTCCTGCAAACCGTCCCTATTTCGAGGAGAACCGAAAGCGCTTCATCGAGCGACTGGACACCGGCCTTTCGCGCTGGTCCCAAGCAATGGCTCCTCATCGGGGCACCCGGGTCGTCGTGGTCCACGACACCTGGCCGTACTTTGCCCAGCGCTTCGGCCTCTCCGTCCTGGCAACGGTTGAACCGGTGCCAGGGGAGCCGCCATCTCCAGCGTACCTGGCCACCCTCACCCGGAGGATGCGGGAGGCCGGGGTCAAGCTCCTGATCGGCGAACCCTCCTCGAACTCCTCTGTGGTCAGCCAGGTGGCCGCCCGAAGCGGCGCGCGCGTCGTCACGATGATTCCATCGGTTGGTGGCGTTCCGGAAGCCCCCGACTACATCGGGCTTTTCGACGTCAACATTAAGCGCCTCACAGAGGCGCTGGGCGCGACCCACTAATGCCGTTCCAACGTTATCCGTCTAACATCACAATGACCCGCAGGCATCTGGATCGGCCGTCGCACAGCGTTGTCATGTGTCCGAACACGTTGGAACGGCACTAAGGGGCCTGCGGGAGTAGTCGGAGCAGGCAACAATGACCGTGGTCCTGGAATTCTTGTGGGTCCCATTCCTCGCCTGCCTCGTCCTCACCGGGATCCACGTCTATC
>JACQEV010000361.1 GCA_016200385.1 Candidatus Methylomirabilota bacterium | reverse complement strand
GCCAGCCTGCGATCGGATCGCGGTGTTCGACGCGATAGCTGTTGTTGAGCGTCGGATCCCCGAGGGCAGGATCTCCGCCCGCGTGACAGCGATAGTTTCCGCCTTGGGAGATGGCGAGAGACCTGGTGAGCCTCAGATCACTTGCCACCTGTCTGGCCGCCGCGTCGAAGTCCGAATTTCGGATAGCGCCGACCAGGTACGGCATGGCCACCGCTGCGATGATTGCAAGGAGGCCCACCACAACCAGCAGCTCCGGAAGGGAAATCCCTCGTGAAAGACGCATCTCTTCTCCAGGGGTGACCTTTTCATTTCCACGGGCGAGGCCAGCCTCCTCTATTGGAGGGTGGTCATGAGGGTTTCCTTAGGCTAGCCTAATTATTGATAGTGCAACCTAAGTGCCAATTGCTAGAGATGATCGAAAGGTCTTGCCCCCACTCCTTAGGATGCGGGGCAAGCGGCGGCGGTCAGGAAAATGCTGGGTGAGAGAATGAGAACCTAAACGGGTGTTATGATCGAGGAAGCGGGAGGAAATCAGTCGTCAATCATCTCTTGCCAGACACGAAGCGTGGCGCTGAGCAAACGCCCCGCCCCACGCAAGGCCTCTTGGCTGAAATGCAGTTGAGCTCCCTCCTTCATCGTAAAGCCAGCCCTCCCGGAGTTCCTGGCCGTCCGGTTGGCGATGAGGACGGAACCGAATATCGCCGCATTTCCTTCCAGTGTGAGACGGCTCCCGTCCCCGACCAGGATCACAATGCCGTCAAAGCGGTATGACCCGCGAAGGGCGAGCTGGCCTGTAACAACCAGGACCCCGGAGCCATGCCCTGTGCCTTCAAGGGTCGCATCAGCCGCCGTATCGAGGCCCTGATTCAGATCGGCGGATGGATCACCTTTGATGACAGTCACCTGTCCTGCGGCATCGTCTCCCAGGAGGTTCTGGGAGATCGTTCCCGGATTGATGAAGACGCGATCTGCCTGACGCGCCAGTCGCAGCTTGAGCCGTTGCAGCGAATCGCTCGACGGCGCATTCGAGACAGTTTCGATGCTCGGCGTCGCCCCTGCCCCAAGGACTCTCGTCTGTTGTCCAGGGGTGAGGATGGCCTGGATCGCAGACGTCGCCTCTGAGGTGACGAGGGCAAAGGCGGGGCGCGCGGCTGCCGGGCCCGTGCTCCCATCAACATTGCGGTCAAACCCGCTCACAAGAAACGATTCTCCCTCGAAGAGTGGGTCTACGTCCGCGTTTAGAATTGTCAGTAGACCGGGCGGATTCAGGATCGGCGGTACCTCGACCACCGCCCGGATCACCCGGAAGGCTCCCTGGTAGGACCCGGTTCCGGTAATCACAACGAATCCATCGGTATCACAGGTGGTGGTTCCACACACTGCCGTCCCGCGATCTTGCTGGACCCCACCGATGCTGATCACATTATTCGTAACAACCGCCCGATGCGTCCCGAACGCAATCGACGTCCCAGTCACCCACTCGCCAAGCAAGAGATTATTGCTAAGGACATCGTTCACCGGAAGCCCAGGCAGAAGGCGCCGCGCCCGTTCAACAGCGGCTTCCGCAAGATAGAGGGCCTGCGTGGCGCCACGGTCGTTCAGCCCTATCTGTCGCTCGCTGGTGGCGATTGTCAACAACGCCGAGCCCAAGAGCAGAAGGAATCCTGCAAGAAGGAGCGCCAGCACTAGAGCGGTCCCGCCTTCAGGCGACCGAACGACTCGGCAGCCGATGCAATCCTTTTGTAGATTTGACTTTCCTTGCCGCAACGAAGGCCACATGGCGATCACAATCCCACATTCCGTATCCGCACCTCAGAGACGAGGCGGTAGGTTTCAGGCAGCGTCAGGGCCGACGGCGCCGCGGCTCCGATGAAGATCCCAACCCGTCGAATCTCCCCCAGCCTGGCGGAAAGTTCACCGAGTGCGATCGCCGTCCCGTCAGCTCCGTAATATGTAAATTCGACCGTGGCGATTCCCTCGGCCAGCGGCTGGGCGCCGTTGGTACTGGACCAGCCGTTATTCCACGTGGACCACTGTTGTCTCCTAAGAACCGGCCGGTCAGCCGACAGGTCCAGGCGGTACTCGATCTTCTTGCTCCTGCCGTCGCCATTCGTATCACCGACGAAGGCAATCCGGCTGGTTTCGGCGGTCTGGATTGCTGCTTGAATCGGAAGGCGGGGAATCACGCCGGATGGATCGAAACCGCCGAACCGAAGTTCCCGGACGATCCTCGCCATGACAATCCTGGCGTCCTGCTGCAGATCCGCTCTTCCCTCGCCTTTGCTGTACGCCCCCTGCATCGTCTCGACGATGTGGAATAGGGCGATCACGAGTGGACCGAGAATGGCCGCGGCGACCAGCAGTTCCACTAATGTGAAACCGCGTTGTTCATCGATCGAGATCACGCGCCACACGGTCATTCACTCACTGTTGGGCGAGATACGTTGTAAGTTCAACCGTCCGCTCTGTAGGAGTTGCCGGCCAGCCCACAGTCACCTTGATGGCCAACAGCCCTCGATCGATTGGTTCGACCTCGATGCGGCCCCAGCCCTGATACAAACCCCCACCCAAAGGCACAGCGGCAATCTCCTCTCGCCAGCCCTGAAGCCAGGAGCCACCACGAAAAGGTGGATCTCCCCCAAGATCGTCGG
>JACQEV010000375.1 GCA_016200385.1 Candidatus Methylomirabilota bacterium | reverse complement strand
TGCCCTCTTTGCGCTCCACGTCGTTGCTGAAGAGCTAGCCAGGCATGGCAAGCCCGAGTACAAAGAGCGAGTGCGCAAGCACTACGAGCTCTGCCGCCGCGAGGACTACGGTGTGGCGGTGGCCCAGACCGATGTGAAGGGCGATCGGAGCTTGGGTCCACAGGGGCAGGAGCATCCGGACTATTACCTGCGTATCGTTGAGGAACGTAAGGACGGCATCGTCGTGCGTGGCGCCAAGGCACATACGTCGGTTTCGACCAACACTCACGAAATCATCGTCCTGCCTACCCGGGCGATGCGCGCCGAGGACAAGGCGTATGCGGTGGCCTTTGCCCTGCCGGTCGCGACCAGGGGGCTCAAGTTGCTGGCCAGTTCCTATGGGGGCATCACGAAGGATGCCTTTGACTCTCCCATCAGTGCCACGCATAAAATGATGGAGACCCTGACCGTCTTCGACGACGTGTTTGTGCCATGGGAGCGCGTGTTTCTGTGTGGAGAAACCGAAGCAGCGGGGCCGCTGGCCCTGACGTTCGTCAAGTTCCACCGCTTCACCGCAGTCTCGTACAAGTTGCCATTGCTTGAACTGCTGGTCGGTTCGGCCAGGGCGATCGCCGAGTACAATGGTGTGGAGAAGGTGAGCCACATCCGCGAGAAGCTCACCAAGCTTGCGGCATATCACGCGACGGTCCAGGGTTTGATCTACGCCGCGGCCAAACAATTTGCGGTGATTCCGCCGGGCATCGCTGTTCCCAACACGCTGCTTACCAACGTCGCCAAGTATCAATTCGCAGTGAACTACCACCAGGCCGTGCAGATGGTGCAGGATGTGAGCGGGGGACTTCTTGTCACCGGTCCAAGCGTCGGGGACTGGCGGAGCGAGGTGACTGGCCCCTATCTCAAGAGGTATCTGGGTGGCAAGAAAGGTGTTCCGGCGGAGCATCGCCTGCGCATGCTCAACCTCATTTCTGATCTCACTGCATCTGACTTCGGAGGCTATCAGGAGGTCCTGGCCGTCCATGCCGAGGGCTCGTTGGAAGCGGAGAAGATCCAGACCTATCGGGAGTACGATTTCGAGAGCGCGGCCGCCTACGCCCGCAAGTTGGCCGGGATCGAGTAGGAGGGGGGGTGACGGTCAATCCTTTCGAGCTGGGCCTCGACCGGGGAGCTGCCAACTACGTCCCCTTGACACCCCTTTCATTCCTCGAGCGGGCGGCGACTGTGTACCCGAACAAGCCCGCGGTCATCCACGGGACGCACACGTTCACCTATGCGGAGTTCTACGGCCGCTGCCGTCGGCTTGCCTCGGCCTTGGCCCGCCGCGGGATCGGGCTTGGCGACACGGTCGCGGTCATGGCCCCGAATGTCCCGGCGATGCTCGAGGCGCATTACGGCGTGCCGATGGCGGGCGCCGTGCTCAACACGCTCAATTTCCGGCTCGACGCCAGGTCGATCGCCTTTATCCTGGAGCACGGCGGGGCGAAGTTCCTTATCGCCGACAAGGAGTTCTCCGACACGATTGAGGAGACGTTGGCGCTTCTCACGCGCAAGATCCCGGTCATCGACATCGATGATCCGCTCTACGCCGGCGACAAAGGCGGGAAGCTCTTGGGCGAAAAAGACTACGAGACCTTCCTTCTGGAAGGCGATGCCGGCTTCGACTGGCCGAGGCCCGCAGACGAATGGCAGGCGATCTGCCTGCTCTACACCTCGGGCACGACGGGCACTCCCAAGGGCGTCGTCTACAGCCACCGCGGCGCCTACTTGAACGCGCTCGGCAACGCGCTCGCCTTTCGCCTCTCGCCGCGGTCGGTCTATCTCTGGACGCTTCCCATGTTTCACTGTAGCGGCTGGTGCTACACCTGGGCGGTCACGGCAGCAGGAGGCACGCACGTGTGCCTGCGACGGGTGGACCCCGCACGGATCTTTCCCGCGATCACGACACACGGGGTCACACACATGTGCGGCGCGCCGATCGTGCTCACGATGCTCATCCACACGCCATCCGAGGTGAAGGTGAAGTTCGACCAGATCGTCGATGTGGCGACGGGCGGGGCAGCCCCGCCGTCCTCCGTCATCGCAGCGATGGAGTCGATGGGCTTCCGCGTCACCCACCTGTACGGCCTGACCGAGAGCTACGGGCCGGCAACGCTCTGTGCCTGGCAAGCGGAGTGGGACGGCCTGGCGCCCCAGGAGCGCGTGCTCCTCATGGCACGGCAGGGAGTCGCCTACCCGACGCTTGACGGTGTGATGGTCGCGAATTCAGAGACATTGAAGCCCGTGCCGAAGGACGGCAAGACCATGGGCGAGGTCATGCTCCGCAGCAACACCGTGATGAAGGGATATCTCATGAATCCAAAGGCGACGGAGGCGGCGTTCCGAGGAGGCTGGCTGCACACGGGTGACCTCGCTGTCTGGCACCCTGATGGCTACATCGAGGTCAAGGACCGCTTGAAGGACATCATCATCTCGGGCGGCGAGAACATTTCCTCACTCGAGGTCGAGGAGCTCCTGTATCGCCACCCCACCGTGATGGAGGCGGCGGTCGTCGCCAAACCTGATGAAACATGGGGGGAGGTCCCTTGCGCGTTCGTGACGCTCAAGCCGGATGCGGCGTACGTCAGCGCGAAGGACATCATCCAGTGGTGTCACGACAACATGGCCCATTTCAAGGTGCCGAAGTATGTTGTCTTCGGGCCGCTCCCCAAGACCTCGACCGGGAAGATCCAGAAATACGTGCTCCGCGAGCGGGCGAAGGAGGCAGGATGAGCGCGCTCCTCAAGCGGCACGGTGGGGGTAGCGGAGGGAGATGACACACCTCTTCAACCTCACGGGCCGGGTCGCCCTTGTGACGGGCGCGTCTGGCGGACTTGGTCGCCGCTTTGCCCTCACGCTCGCGAAAGCTGGCGCAGCCGTTGCGGTGTGTGGCCGCCGTGTCAACCGGCTCGAAGAGGTCGCAAGGGAGATCGCGGCCGCGGGCGGCCGCACAATTCCCGCCGCGCTCGATGTTACGGATCCCGCCGCTATTCCCGCCGCGCTCGAAAAGGCGGCAGCCGAGCTTGGACCTGTAACGATACTGGTCAACAACGCTGGCGTCGCGGCGTCGCGCCCCCTCCTGGAGCAGAGCGATGCGGAATGGGTGAGCGTCCTCGAGACAAACCTGACAGGTGCGATGCGCGTCGCGCGCGCCACGGCGGAGCACATGAGGCAACATGGCCGGGGCGGGGTTATCATCAATGTGGCCTCGATCTTGGGGCTGCGCGCGGCGGCACAGGTCGCTGCCTATAGCGCGTCGAAGGCGGCCCTTATCAACCTGACTCAGTCGATGGCCCTCGAGTTCGTGCGGTACGGTATTCGCGTGAACGCACTCGCCCCGGGCTACATCGAAACCGACCTCAACCGCGATTTCCTGAAGAGCCCCGCAGGACAGCCGCTCTTGAAACGGATCCCACTGCGCCGGTTTGGTGAGCCGAGCGACCTTGACGGCGCGCTCCTCCTTCTCGCGTCAGATGCGGGCCGCTACATGACGGGAAGCGTCGTGGTCGTCGATGGCGGTCTCAGCGCCAGCTTCACCTAGTGCCGTTCCAACTTATTCGGACAAATGACAAAGCTTTGCGACGACCGATCCAGATGCCTGCGGGTCATTGTGATGTTAGAGGGATAAAGTTGGAACGGCACTAGGCTAGGATGAGGTCTTCCGAATTCCGGATCTACCTATCGAGACCCGAATCGAGCCCATAAGTCACGTGCAATCTCTTGAATTCATTTAACCGAGGGCGGCCGCGAAAAATCCATGCTTTCTTGGCAACAGCGGGGCAAGAAGGTGGTGGGGGCGCAAGAGAGAATGAAGATTGGCTGGCGAACAGAATGACGCTATTTTTCGAATAATCCTTTCGAGGCCAACTTCGAAACGACCTCGCCGTCTGGGATCTCTGAGAATCGAAAACGGCTCTTCACGCTGTCGAGCTGCTCATCCGCGACCTCGACGTGGGGATAGATGAAGTAATTCAGCGGCCCCGTGGTGTGGCCATCTCCCAGTTGCAGGTCCCTCCCGATGGTGAACTGGATGCGATCCGCCGGCTGACTCCCGAAATAGAGATCGCGGCGTTCCTTGTGCTTCCATGCCTCGGATGCATCAATAGGGAACCACCCCACACCGGGCAGATGAAACTCTGTCCAGCAGTGATAGCCATCGATCACACCCGAGGTCCTGTCTTCGGGGATCGGGAAGCCGATCTCGAAGCGGGCTGGAATACCCTCTGCCCTGGCCAATGAGATGAAGAGGGCATGAAAGTCGGTGCAGTTTCCGTAGCGCGCACTGCACGCCCAGAAGGTGTCGCCATTACCCCAGCCCGAGCCCACCTTCTTGTACTCCATGTGATCGATCACATAGTCGTAGATCGCTCGGGCACGTGCGAGCGGAGGTGGATCGGTTTGAGGAAGTTCGGCTCGCACCTTATCGATGACCGGGTCGGAGATCGGCACTCTCCGGTCTGACCCCAGGGAAAGGGCCAACTCCTCCCGCTCTTTCGGGCTGTACGCTCTCATGCCGGATGATGCCAGGTGCTGTTGCTTGAACACCTGGCGCTGAGCAATGTAGTCCACCACAACAGTGATGGGCGTGCCGTCCGAACGATCCACGTGCCCATGCCAGAACTTGTTGCCATACTGGCTCTCGATCTTCTCCCGACCAGGGATACTCGCCTTGACATCGCGACGGAGGATCGTCTGGTGGGCATCGGATACCGCGAGGGGAATGAAGACATCGATAGGGCCGATTCCGGCCGGCTGTGCCGGGATCTCAACGTCGTAGCTGAAGGAAAAGGTGCGCGCACTCTCTTGATCCGCGTCATAGAGGATATCAGCAGTGGCCGCTGGCGGCAGCCCGCAGGTGTCACCCGCTTTCTGGGCCCATGCAGCTCCAGCGCTGAGAGCGACGGCCATTG
>JACQEV010000374.1 GCA_016200385.1 Candidatus Methylomirabilota bacterium | reverse complement strand
CTCGGGGGATGAGAGCCCAGCGTTTAGGAAATTCCCAAGCAGGTTGCGGGGCGACCGGAGTTAGCGCGATAAGGGCTGGACCGGCGCGGTTTGCGGTGCTCGGGGGAGGCGCGGCCGGCTTGGCCGCTGCGTGGGAACTGGCTGAACAAGGGCACGCGGTCACCATCTACGAGAGGAGTGGGGTGTTCGGGGGGCTTGCCAGCGGCTTCCCGCTCGGCGATCAGTCGGGGGTGTTCCTCGATAAATTTTACCACCACATTTTCCGATCCGACACCGACATAATCGCTCTGATTCACCGCATGGGCCTGGCGCATCGGCTGGAGTGGCATGCAGACAAGTCATGCATCTTCGCTCATGGTCGGGAATGGGCATTGCAAAGACCATGGGACATCCTCCGCTGCCGACCCATTGGATCCGTTGCCGACCGCCTGCGATTCGCTTACGCCTCCTACAGGCTCCAGTCTGCGCGAGATTGGCGACACCTCGACTCGCTCACTTGTGGCGAGTTCTACAAGGAGGCAGGGGCGGAGAATGGGTACAGAAATTTCTGGTCTCCGCTCCTCGCCGCGAAATTCGGGCGGCAGGGCCAAGATGCCCCTGCGGCCTTCCTCTGGGGACGGATTGTGGCACGCAGAGGCTCGAACTCCGATCCGATGGGCCGCCTCCCCATCGGGTACCTGCGAGGCGGATTCCAGCGGCTCATTGATCGGGTGGTTGATTGCCTGGCGGGCCGGGCCAACTGCGAGCTTCGAAACGGCGAAACCGTACAGGAAGTCTGGCTAAATGACTTCAGCTCCGTGAGCGTTCGGACGGCTCGCGGCGTCTTCGAGTACGACTGGGTTATCTCGACGATCCCTTTGACCATCCTGGCGGGCCTCGTGAAGGGCGCGGATCCAGATTTGTTGAATGAATTGCGGTCCGTCGAGTATATGGCGGCCGTTTGCCTGATCCTGCGCCTCAACGAGCGCCTCACTGACTACTATTGGACCAATGTGCTGGATCCAGAACTTAGTATGGGCGTGGTCATCGAGCATACCAACTTGGTCCCAATCGAGGATTACGGCGCCACCCATGTCGTGTACGTGGCAAACTACTTGCCCCAGGGTCACCCGTGGCTTCGAGCAAAGCTGAACGATATATTCGCGATTCATTCGGATTCCTTATCTCGAATGTACAATCGATGGAAACCGAAGTCGGTTGTGAACATGCGCCTCATCCGTGCAGGCATTGCGACTCCTATATATCGTCGCGGTCACGGGCGGCTGGCTGCCCGCCTAGCTCAATGCCGGCCGCTGGGACGAATCTGGCTCGCGGACATGACCCAGGTGTACCCTGAGGACCGGAATATGAGCCACTGCATCCGGTTAGGGGCGCGAGTCGCCAGAATGGCCATGGCCGAAGCCGCAGCCCGACGCTCGTGAGGCACGTAACCCGGAGGCCGAAGGTGAAAGTCAATTCAAAAGCACCAGCGTGAGCAAGCCTATGTCGTCCCTGCCGATCAGGTGCGGCGCTCCCCTCCTGGCGCTGACCTTGGTTAGTGGCATCCCTTTTGCCCCGGTCCTATTGTCCGACAAGTTCACTGGAGACCCGCTCTCGGAAAGTCTGCGTTATGCCTATCTCGCAAGGGGGCAGTACCGGGACTCGCTCCTTCATGGGGAACTGCCCTTATGTCTCCCTTTGCCTCCTCTTGCGTCCTCCACAGAGGACGTTTATACTCATCGGGCGATGTTGCGCCACGAATGACAGAACCCTCGAGCAAGATGGGGCACAAGCGTCCGAACAGGCTATCGGACTCACAAGCCCGTCAGCGCAACAGGTCTATAAACCAAGTCGGGCGGTGTGTGTTGGCGATGAACTGAAGAGTTGATGAGCCACACGGAGGTCTGCTTAAGCGTCAGGGGATGACTCATGGGCACTGATCTGATTCGAAAGATCGACCGATGGATCGGCCAGCCGATCTGCTGGCTCCTGAGTCTGATCTGCAGTGTGGGGAGGGCCTTGCAGCACCGGCCGACAGATGAGCCGCCGCGCAAGATCCTGTTCATCAAGCTGATCGAACAGGGCTCGACCGTTTTGGCCTGTCGGGCGTTCGAGGCGGCCAGCAAGCTCGTCGGCCAGGACAGCATCTATATCCTGGTCTTTGACAGCAACCGGCCGATCCTCGATCTCCTGGGCTACTTCCGACCCGAGAATATCTTCACCCTGCGCGATGACACGTTGTTGGGGTTTCTCATGGATGCGCTCCGAGTCCTCCGGCGCGTCCGGAAGGCCGGCATCGACACGACGATCGACATGGAGGGGTTCGCGAGGGCGCCGGCAATTCTCGCCTTCCTCGCCGGAGCAAAACGACGGGTAGGGTTCCACCGCTTTACCACAGAGGGGCCCTACCGCGGTCGCCTATTGACGCATGAGCTGACATACAACTTCTACCTCCACACCAGCCTGACGTTCCTATCCCTGGTTGAGGCGCTCAACGCGCCCCCTGGCGAGGTTCCTATGCTCAAGCGTCGGCTGGCCGAGGCGGACCATCGTCCTCCCCCATTCCGCCCAACTCAGGAGGAGCAAGAACAGATGCGCCAGAGGCTCCGCCGCCTTGCGCAGCGGGACGTGCGCCGGCCCATTGTTCTCCTGAATCCCAATGCGAGCGACCTCCTTCCGCTGCGCCGTTGGCCAAGCGATCGTTTTCTCGAGCTCGGTCGGCGCATCCTGCTCGAGCATCCCCAAGTCACCCTTGCCATAACCGGCGCCTCCGCCGAGCGTGAAGCGGCCAAAGCATTGACCGCCGCAATCGATCCTGACCGTGTGCTCTGCCTGGCCGGAGAGACGACACTCCGCGAGCTGCTAGTCCTGTATGCCCTCTCCGATGTCCTGGTCACGAATGATAGCGGCCCTGTCCACTTCGCGACGTTGACCGACATCCATGTCATCGCCCTCTTCGGCCCGGAGAGCCCAACCCTGTACCGGCCGTTGAACCCTCGGGCCACCACGATCTGGGCGGGCCTGGCGTGCAGCCCTTGCGTCAATGTGTTCAACCACCGCCACTCGCCGTGTCGCGATAACCAGTGTATGCAGGCGATCTCGGTCGCGGAGGTCCTTCACGCGGTCAACAGCATCCTGTTGACGAGTCATGCGCATCTGCCATCCTAGCGAAGGCCCCCTGCTGCCTCCCGCAGAGAAAAAAGGCGACGATACATTTCTGCTGGCGAAGAAGGTGAACAGCCCTTCTGCCAGGCTTCCCATTCTGCTTGGTTGTTTGCTCATTGCGTTCTTCGTGACCCTGCTTCGTGAGCTTCCCGCCCTCACCGACTCGCAGATCATCAACGACGACGATGTGAGGATGAACATGTACTGGATGCGGCGGTTTCAAGACCCCGCCTTGTTTCATGGCGATCTCCTGACGGACTTCGCCTCATCGCCAAAGTATGCCCCTCGAGGGCTGGCAGCCCTCTACTACCTTGCCAGCTATGCCATCGATCCGGTGCGATTCTCAAGCGTTTTACCGTTGATCCTGATTCCCTTGACAGCTTTATACCTGTTTCGGCTGGGGAGCCTGTTGAGAGATAATCTGGCCGCGGTGATGCTGGTCTCCTTCTACCTCATCGACGTGGCGACAAACGCAACAGTCCCCACTGGCCATGCTCGTTTCCTGTATTTCCCTTTCCTCGTCCCCTTCCTCTACTACCTGGTTCAGAAAAAATATCTCATCGTGACGGCTATGGTAGGCATGGCTCCCCTTTTCTACCCTCCAATCGCACCGTTGTGTCTCGGGATTCTTGGACTGAACCTTTGGGATTTGTGGAACCGTCGCCTGGTGCTCACCCGCCCAGCGGTCCTCTCCGTCCTTTTTGGTACCGTCCTGGCTTTTGCGACTCTCGCTCCGGCTTTCGTCCTTTACCGTGACAAGGGGATCGGGCCTATGGTGACGAAGGAGGAAGCCCTGAAAATGCCAGAGTTCCACAAGGGCGGAAGAGAGGTCTATTTTCGAGGGAGCTGGCCGAAGTTTCTCCTTTTCGATAATAGCGGCATCATCCGTAGATCCGACATTGCGTCGATCACAGTCCTCATCTCTATAAGCGCAGTACTCCTCATCACCCTCATAAGGAGAGGGTGGCTTTCACTTCCCCAGGAAGTTGTGTACCTACCCATCGCCTCTCTGGCGATCTACCTGCTGGCGCATTTCCTCCTCTTTCGGCTCTACTTTCCAGGTCGTTATACCCATAACAGCATTCCCCTCTTCCTCATGATCTTCGTGTCCACCCACCTCCATGACGGCGTCTCCCGCTGGGTGAGCGCGCTGAAACAGTGGAAGGGCTTCCCGCAGCGTACCCATGCGGTCATTGCAATCCTGGCCGTTATCCTCTTGTCTTACTTCATACTCCTATACAGAGGGCCTGGACGACGATCCACTCCCCTTCTGAGAAACCCATTCCCACAGTTGACCGATTACCTCAGCACCCTTCCGAAGGATGCCCTAATAGCCGGCCATCCGACCGATATGGATTGGGTCCCTATCTTTGCCCGTCGAAAGGTGCTGGTGAGCGATGAGCTGTCGCTTCCGTTCTATGTGGCGTATTACGGAGAGATCAGGCAGAGGACGTACGATCTCTTTGACGCGTATTACGGCCCCTCTGCCGAGCAGATCGACGCATTCGCCCGGAAGTACGGTGTTGACTATCTCGTGGTAAATCTCCGCCGTTTCGCGGTAGACTACCTTGCAAGAGGGGACTATTATTATCGACCGTTCAATGAGTTCATCGCGGCGCTGATCTCACGAAATCTGTCGGGGGGGTTCGCCGTTCTCCGATACCCACCTGACCGAATTGCGTTCTTATCAGGAGCTATGATGGTCATCAAGCTGGACCGCGGCTCAGGTAATCGCGCTCATGGAGCCCCTCTTGAGATCACTATGGTCAACACACAGCGGCCAGGATTTGACCGGTGAGGCCTCTGAGCAGCTTGTCAGCGTTCTTCCCGGTTTACAATGAGGAACAAGAACCTCGAAGGGATGGTAACAGCTTTCTTGAATGTCCTGGTCAAGGCGCACCGGGCTGGTCTCGCAATAAGAGAAATTGCCGTTCCCCACTACCCTCACCGATTCGGCAAGCCGACTGGCGCTCAAGTGCGGGTGATCGTGGCCGCATTTGTTGAACTGGCCGGGTTTTATCGGGAACTCAAGTGTCATCCCATTCGAACGGGCCCGAAATCGTGAGAAGACGAGAGGCTGCTCTGAAAATGTTAGATCAATCCTCGGCCAGCATCGGGCAGGCGATCACCGAACCCGACCAGAGTGCCCGAGAGAGAAAGCGCTGGAAACACAAGAATCGCTCCTACCACGATGACCTATTCAAGGTCATCATCTTTGTTGTCCCGCCCGGGAGCTCCGTCATTGAGGTCGGGTGTGGGATCGGCGATCTACTCGCCCGACTGAGGCCCTCGCGCGGGCTGGGCATCGACCCCAATCCATCGATGATCGAGGCGGCCAAGGCAGATTACCCTGAATTGGAGTTCGCTGTCGATGACATCGAGAGCCTGAAGGCCGATAAGACCTTCGATTATGTGATCATGTCCAACGTGGTCGGCTCGCTGCACGATGTATCACTCGCGTTCAAGAATCTTCGCAAGCTCACGACCCCGAGGACCAGGGTCATTATCACGTCCTTCAGCCACCTGTGGGAACCGATCCTCAAGGCCGGCGAGCGACTGGGCCTGAAGATGGCGGAGGGTGAGCAGAACTGGATGTCGCTGGACGACATTGAGAACATGCTCTACCTGAACGGATACGAGGTTGTCAAAAGGGGCATGAGCCTCTTGCTGCCAGTCAATATCCCGGGCCTCTCATGGTTGGTCAACACCTTTATCGCCAGGCTCCCTTTCTTTCGGTCCCTTTGCCTCACCCAATACGTGGTGGCCAAGGAGATCGTCATGACCGACGATGCCGAGAAGCGCACCTACAGCACCTCGGTCATCATCCCCACCAGGGATGAGGCAGGAAATATCGAGGCGCTCCTCGAGCGGACGCCTGAGATGGGCCGACACATCGAGCTGATCTTCGTAGATGGAAATTCAACCGACGGCACTATCGAAAAAATCCATGAAGCGGTCGAGCGATACACGGGAGTCAAGGACATCGAGTTCATCCCGCAGAGAGAGGGCAGGGGGAAAGCCGACGCGGTGCGCCGGGGGTTCGCCGCTGCCTCTGGCGACATCCTGCTCATCCTTGACGCCGACCTAACGACCCCGCCCGAGGACCTCCAGAAGTTCTACGAGGCGATCGCCAACGGCCGCGGCGAATTCATCAACGGCTCTCGCCTGGTTTATCCTATGGAAAGACAGGCCATGCGAACGCTGAACAAGTATGGCAACAAGTTTTTCAGTTGGG
>JACQEV010000373.1 GCA_016200385.1 Candidatus Methylomirabilota bacterium | reverse complement strand
GTCAGCCTTGGCCTCACCCATAACACCCGGGACATCTCCGTCTATGTAGACGACGACACGCACCTCCGGGAGATCCTCCGTGCAGTCACTCAGCTCGAAGGGATCATCGTCATTGAGGTGGTGGATGAAGTCCTGCGGCGGCACTTGGGTGGGAAGATCGGGGTGAAGAGCCGGTATCCATTGGAGACCATCGCCGATCTCCGCAAGGTCTATACGCCTGGGGTGGCATCGGTGTGCCGGCTGATAGAAGCTGATCCAGAAAAGGCATATGAGTACACCTCGATCGCCAATACCGTTGCGATCGTCACGAATGGCACCGCCATCCTCGGTCTCGGCGCGATCGGGCCGGTGGCAGGGATGCCGGTCATGGAAGGGAAGGCGGTCCTCCTGGAGCGGCTGGTTGGGGTCAATGGCGTTCCGATCTTGCTCGATGTGCGAGAGGTGGATGGCTTCGTGGAGGTGGTGAAGGCGATCGCCCCGACGTTCGCGGCAATCAACCTGGAGGATGTGGCCGCTCCCGATTGCTTCGAGATCGAGCGGCGATTGGATGAGGCCCTGGACATCCCCGTCATGCACGACGATCAGCATGGCACGGCTGTCGTGGTCCTGGCCTCGCTTCTGAACGCCTGCCGCTTGGCCAAGATCTCATTGCTTGATCAGACAGTTGGGATCATCGGACTTGGCGCGGCGGGAACGGGGACTTCGAGGCTGTTGATTTCCTACGGCGTCAAGCAGATCCTCGGAAGCGATCTCAAACCAGAGGCGATGAAACGGCTGGAGGACGCAGGCGGCCGGACGGGGACGATGGAGGAGATTTTGGCAGCCGCCAACATTGTCGTGACCACCACCGGCAGCCCAGCCCTCATCAAACCCGAGATGGTGCGCAAGGGGCAGGTGATCCTGGCCCTGAGCAATCCCAACCCTGAGATCCGCCCGGAGGAGGCCTTGGCCGCGGGCGCTGCATTTGCCACAGATGGCAAGTACGTGAACAATGCTCTCGCCTTTCCAGGACTGTTTCGGGGGGCCCTGAACGCGCGCGCACGGCGGATTGATAACTCCATGAAGATCGCCGCGGCGGAAGCCATCGCGGCCAAGGCGCCCGAGGGTGAGCTGGTGCCTGGGCTGCTTGATATCGAGGTGCATAAGGCCGTGGCTGAGGCAGTCGAGGAGGCGGCATACCGATCGGGCCTCTCCCGCCGACAATGACCGAGTCGGCTCAAGAGGTGGTGGCGGCAGTCTATCGCTCCGCCTCGCCCGAAGAGACGTGCAGGCTAGGGGCGGCGATCGGCAGACACGCCCGAGCGGGAGACCTGATCGCCCTCATCGGCGAGCTGGGTTCAGGAAAGACCGTCCTGATCCAAGGGCTGGCTCGTGGGCTTGGCGTCGATCCAGCCACATACGTGAGTAGCCCGACATTCACCATCATGCACCGGTATCTGGGCCGGCTCCCCCTCTATCATATCGACCTGTACCGTATTGAGACTCCGGAGGCCCTCGCCACGTTGGGGCTGAATGATTGCCTGGAAGGCGATGGGGTGGCTGCGGTCGAATGGGCCGAGCATGGACGGGGAATGCTTCCAAGAGAACGGCTCACCGTGCGACTGCGGCAGACCGGGTCGGAAGCGCGGGCGATCGAACTCGTCCCGGTCGGTGATCGATATCACAGCCTGGTCCGGGAGCTGATGTGTGATGTCGCAGCGGCCCCAGGATTTCTCGCATGATGTGTGTGATGGAGGAGATATCGCAATGAGCGATGGTCGTGTCAAGACGGGCTCCGCCACATGGAAGGCCTTCGTGTTGACCCCGGTGCTGTTGCCGTGGCTGCTATTCGCTGCCCCTGACCCCTTGCCCGCCGCGTCTGACCTGTGGATCGAGAATGGATCGACCCTCGCCGCGCCCACCGAACTCCGCCAGCTCAGCGATGCGCTCTCGAAGTTGGTCGAGGGGCTACGCCCATCTGTGGTCCAAGTCGGCATCATCGACAAACGAGACATAGAGCAGGAACTCCCTCCGGGGCATCCCGAGATCCCGGACGAGCGACCACGGGTCGGCTCGGGTTTCATCATTCATCCTGACGGCTATGTCGTCACGAACCAGCATGTCGTGGCGCGCTCAAATCGGGTGGAGGTGGAGCTGTTCGGAGGTGAGAAAGCGGTGGCCACCGTCGTTGGCCGGGACGCGCGGACGGACCTCGCCCTCCTGAAGATCGATCCTCCTCGTCCCTTGACCGCGCTTCCGCTGGGTGATTCGGATGCACTCAAGGTGGGTGAACTGGTGCTGGCCATAGGGAATCCATTTGGCCTTGACTATTCGGTGACGATGGGCGTTGTGAGCCGGAAAGGGCGGGCCTTTGGCGCCGGCGGGCCCTACGATGAATATATTCAGACCGATGCCGCGATCAACCCGGGCAATAGCGGCGGTCCGCTGCTGAACCTCAGGGGTGAAGTTATAGGAATTAACACCGCGACCTTGCCAACTCGCCGAGTGGGGTTTGCCATCCCGATCAACCTGGCAAAGACCCTTCTCCCGGAATTGAAAGAGCTCGGGAAGATTCGGTGGGGGTTCCTCGGCGTCTCCATTCAGGAGTTGACACCGGCTCTCTCCCAGGCCTTGGGTGTGGACGGGAGGAAGGGGGCTCTTGTGAGCAGCGTCCTACCGGGCCAGCCTGCCGAAGAAGCTGGCCTGAGGCCAGGTGATATCATCGTGGAATTCGACGCCATGACGATCGCGGATGTGCGCGATCTGCAACGGAAGGTGGGGAGGACCCCGATCGGCAAGACCTCGTCGATCAAGATCCTCCGCAGGGGGAAGGAAGAGGAGTTCTCGATCCGGGTCGGTGAGTATGCTGACCGGACGGTGGCTGCTGCTGCCGAACCGTCGAAAAAGGACCTGGGGCTGACCGTGGAGACGTTGGACCAGGGAAAGGCCAAGGAGTTCAAGCTCAAAGAGGAACGAGGGTTGGTCGTGACTGAGGTCGCCAAGAACGGACCCGCAGCACACGCTGGACTCCGGCCGGGCGATCTGATCAAGGAGGTAAACCAGCAGCCGGTATCGTCCATCGAAGAGTACCGCCGCTTGCTCAGCGAATCGATAAAGGGAGACATCGATCTTTTCCTGATCAAGCGAGGCGACTTGGTATTGTACGTGGCGGTTCGGTCGAAGGGGTAGCTCTGCCGTGACCGCAGGGGGAGGGGCGGTGAATATCGTCGCAATCTCAATGGAGTTGGGCAGCGAGGCGCGCGAGATCGGGAAGCGCGTGGCCGGAGCGCTTGGCTATCGGCTCATCGAGCGCGAGGTGCTCCTGCAGGCTGCTGAGAAATATGCGGTCAAGGAAGAGACGCTGGCGCAAGTGGATGAGCGAACACTGTCCTTCTGGGAGAAGTTCGACGAAGACAAGCGGCGATACCGCATCTTCATCGAATCAGCCTTGCTGTCCTTCGCCAGGGACGGGCGGGTTGTCATCGCCGGTCGTGGCTCGCCGTTGCTCCTGAGGGAGATCGATCATGCCCTCAAGGTCCGCATCGTGGCACCGCTGGAGGTGCGGGTGGAGCGGATCATGGCGCGGGAAGACCTCGGCCATCGCACTGCCACCTTGCGGGTCAAAGCGCACGACAAGGAGCAGGCGACGCGAAGCGAGTATTTTTTCGGCGTGGACTGGGCGCGGCCCGAGCATTACGATCTGGTTGTGAATACGGGTCGAGGGTCACTGGAGGCGGCGGCAGACCTGATTGTCTACGCAGCACGAATGCCCCTCTATCAGCCAACCGAGGCGTCGCTTCAGAAGATCCGAGACCTGAGTCTGGCCTGCGAGGTTGAAGCGGCCCTCGCAGCCGATCCGGCGGTGGGCAACCTGCATGTCGAGGTGTCCGCGAGTTCCGGCATCGTGACACTGAAGGGGGTGGTCTTCAGTCCGGCGACGATGGAGGCGGCGGCGGCCGTGGCCAAGCGGGTGGAGGGGGTGGTCTCGGTCAATTGCGAGGTCATTGAGGTGCCGAGAATCTATCCGGGGCCGATGATGTAGGGACACGATGCGTGGTGCGAGGTGTGAAGTGGGGAGTGAGGGGCTATTTGGTCCATCGCTGACTGGAAGCCTGTTCGTCCCATCTTCGCAATGTTCAGCCTCGCTCACCCGGCGGCAATGAATCGCCGTCAGGTGCTGGCCTGGACCCTCTACGATTTCGCGAACTCCGCATTCGCCGCCGTCATCGCCGCCACAATCTACCCCGCCTACTATGCCCAGTCGGTTGTCGGTAACGCCCGGGGAGATGGCGATCTCTGGTGGGGACGACTCGTCTCCATCTCCATGGTCATTGTCGCGCTCACCTCCCCCATCCTGGGAGCCATCGCTGACCATGCCGGGGTCCGGAAGCGTCTCTTCTTCGCCACCACCTACGTAAGCGTGGGGGCTTCCGCACTGATGGCCACCGTTCAGCCCGGGATGGTTCTTCGGGGATTTATCCTGGGCGTCATCGGAATGGTGGGATTTGAGGGGGCGATGGTCTTCTACAACGCGTACCTTCCCGACATCGCGCCTCGGGAGTGGCAGGGGCGAGTGTCAGCCTACGGCTTTGCGGTTGGCTACGCCGGATCGATCGTCGCCCTGATGGTGGCGCTCCCATTCGCGAGGAGTAATGCCCTTGCCGCTTGCTTCCTCTCCTCTGCGGCACTCTTTGGGGTGTGTGCCGTTCCGTCCTTCCTTGTCCTTCCCGAAGATCGTCCGAGCCGCATGGGGGTGGCACAGGCGATACGGGAAGGCCTTCTCGGCACAGCGCGGACCGTGAAAGAGATTTTTGCGCTTCGAGAGATGCGTCGGTTTCTCGGGGCGTATCTCTTCTATGAGGACGGCGTGAATACGGTGATATTCTTTTCCTCGATCTTCGCGGCCAAGACCCTCGGCTTCGGGATGGGACAACTCATCGGTCTGTACATCCTGGTGCAGGTGACGGCGCTCGTCGGGGCCTTCTTCTGGGGGAAGCCCACCGATCGCCTGGGCCCCAAGGTTGTCGTGCTCTATACGCTGGCCCTCTGGATCGCCGTGGTGATTGCGGCGTATGGGGTGCGAACGCAGGGTCAATTTTACGTCCTGGCCGTCGTGGCCGGCACCGGGCTTGGCGCCATTCAGGCTGCGAGCCGGACGTTCATGGCCACGTTGATTCCAAGGGGTCGGGAAGGGGAGTTCTTCGGCTGCTATGTCCTCTGCGGGAAGACAGCGTCCATATTCGGTCCGCTTGCGTTTGGGGTGGTCTCGCACGCGACGGGTGGCAACCAGCGGGCGGCCGTCCTCGCCGTCGGATCGTTCTTCGTCATCGGTCTCATCCTGCTCTCTCGGGTGCGCGCGGGTGGGCCGACGAACGTTGTCTTCTCCCCTGAGGGGGGAAGAACAGGATAAGGGGCACGCTTGCGTGACACTGACCAAGGGAGTCCGTTGCATGGTCAGGCCGCCATGCTGGTGATGGGGATTGACACCTCGACGATGCAGGGAGGCGTGGCCCTGCTATCAGAGCAGGGGCTCGTCTCGGAATACACGCTGAATGTGAAGGCGACGCACACCGAGCGGCTCCTGCCGTTGATCGATCGAGCCTTGCAGGATGCTGGAATCACCCTGGGCCAGGTCGATGGGTTGGCCGTGGCCGTTGGTCCTGGCTCCTTCACCGGCCTGCGGATTGGCCTCAGCACAGCCAAAGGCCTGACGGTCGCGACCGGCAAGGCGCTTGTCGGCGTGTCAACCCTTGAAGCGATGGCGTGGACGCTTCCCTTCTGCGCCTACCCCATTTGTCCCATTCTTGACGCCCGCAAAGGCGAGATCTATTGTGCCCTGTTCCGCCACGAGGGGGACCGGCTGATCCGGCTCAGCGAGGACGCAGCGCTTTCGCCCGACAGCCTGGTGAGCCGAATCCAGGAGCGAACCGTGTTCTTGGGCGACGGATTGGCAGTATATGGAGGCATGTTACGAGCCCGGCTGAATGAGCTGGCGGTGCTTGCCCCCTTCGCCCGCCGAGGAGGAAGCGCCTCGGCCGTGGCAGAACTTGGTCGTCGTCGCCTCCTACAGGGGCAGCGGGACGAGATCTCGGAACTGGCCCCTCGCTATCTGCGGCCCTCCGAGGCGGAGCTGAAACGCCTCAGCACATTCATCCAGTCAGGTTCGTAGTGCCGATGAGCGAGGCCGAACTTGTCGTCACCATCGATTCAATGCGGAAGGAGGACCTGCCGGAGGTCCTGGTCATTGAAAGCCTTTCATTCTCCGAACCGTGGACCGAGGAGATGTTTTTGCATGAACTCTCCTCTGAGGGGATCGCCGACCTCCTCGTTGCGAGAGCCGACGAAGGAGCAGGGCCCCCTATCGCCGGCTTCCTCTGCGCCTGGATCGTTGCCGGCGAGCTCCACATCAACAATATCGCGGTCCATCCAGCCTATCGACGGCGCGGCATCGCCTCTCAACTCCTTGAGGAGATCCTCCGGCGGGCGAAAGCTAGAGGGGCGACCGTCGGCTATCTGGAGGTCAGGGCCTCGAACGAGGCTGCGAAAGCCCTGTATCACCGGTACGGCTTCAAGCT
>JACQEV010000372.1 GCA_016200385.1 Candidatus Methylomirabilota bacterium | reverse complement strand
GATACCCCATCGGTGACTGCCCGTTCCAGGAACTCCCCCCGCTTTGCGGGGCCATTCACCACGACCTGATCCGGAGTGAATCCGACCCTCCTGGCGAGGAGGTACTCGAACTCGGACATCACCTCCACATTTAAGCCAGCCTCTCTCACCAGTGAAACCACCCCGATCAGATAGCAGGCCTTGAGGGCAAAGTGGATGCGAATCGGATGGGGACAGGCACGGCCCGCAGCAATAGCCTCCGAGATGTTGTCACGCAGCCGCGCCGAGGAATAGACCAGGAGCGGCGTGCCCAGTTGTGTCACGATGTCCCGGTAGAGCAGGCTCTCGATCCACACCTGCCTGCCCTCCACGCGCAGCGGCCCATCCTTTCTCAGCAGTCGGCGCGTGGCCAGGGAAGCAAAAAGGTGCTCGTCGGACGTCATGATATTTGCTCAACGGGCTTCATGCTTCGGACGGTGGCCCCCACCACCTCGGCGGCAGCTTTGGTGAGCTCGTCGTAGCACTCCGGACGACTGCGTCCGCGCGAAAAGACGGTGCAGATCGGCTTGCCCCGTGCTATCGGCTCCCCTTCGAAGGGCAGGTCTCGTGCGCCGCGCTCGTACCACCACCGGGGGTTATGGAAGACCAGATCTTCGGTCGCGAAGAGGATGGCCTTTCCGAGGAAGTCGGGCGCCGACTGGGCGCCGAGGTCGAAGGCGGGGAGCCTCCCCTGACACGCGGCCACATGAGCATCGAAGATATTGATGCCATAGGCTCGCTCTGTGAGTTCCATCGACGCCGTATAGCGGGGGTTGACTTCAAGTGGGAGGGCGGCTCCCCCTTTCAGTATGAAGTCCATCCCGTTCACTCCAACCAGGTGGAATTCTCGAGTAATGGCCCGAACGATGTGATGGACGCTTTCAATGAGCGCACGCCATCCTGCCTTCCCAGGCACCACCGGCCCAAGGATGCTGCCGCAATAGCGAAATCCGCCCGCCCCGAACTCCTTCTCGCCGACCAGTTGCTCGGAAATCCCCAGTAGACAGGCATCGAGACCGTTCGCGGCAAACACGGCGGCACATGGCAGCCCATCCAGGTACTCCTGAAGGAACATGCCTGGCCCGAGATGGACCACTGGAATATGAACAGCGATCCCATGGCCGCCCCCGCTGCGCACGGGCTTGCGGAGCCACCGGATTTCGGGGTCTCGATCGAACATTTTCGAGGAGAAGGATATCTTCGGCGCTGGGATGCCTGCTCGCCCCAGGAAACCGAAGAAACGGGAAGGGTCTCTTACCGACGACAGGACTGAGGCGCCGTTTCCCAATAGCGTCTTTCCATGACCCAGCGTCTCTACCGCCGACGGATGATTCTCAAGGTTGGCGACATAGGCGAGCCCGTCGAATGTCAGGTCTCGACTTGCCGTGATGAGATGCCGGACGTCGTACGGCAGCCCAAGGTCTCTCTTGATAGACCGGTTCTCACAAAGCAGTCTCAGGTCGAAATCCCCGAAGTGATCGACTGCAAGGATTCGATGTCCCAGCCCGCTCCGAACCGCCGACTCGGCCAAGCCGCGCGCGCTGACGCCCACAATCAGAATGTCCATCCGTGTTTCCCTCGGCGCTCGGGTAGTAACTCCGGAAGCGTTCAGCTATCAGCCGTCAGCTTTCAGTTCATGGTGACGGCTGAGCGTGATGAAGGATCAGCCCGAAGCGGTTGTCCTGTCAAGCGGTTTTTGCGGGACGACACTGGCTCGGAATAGCGAAGGTCGGCAAGCGCTTTCCTACTTCTTCAGCGCCGCTACGAGCTTCGTAAGCGTCTGCTTGGCGTCGCCGAAGACCATCATCGTGTTGGGCTGCACGAAGAGGTCGTTGTCGATCCCAGCAAATCCCGGACTCATGCTGCGCTTGAGCACGATCACCGCGCGCGCCTCTTCCACATTGAGCACGGGCATACCGTAGATCGGGCTGGCGGGATTACGCTTGGCGGCCGGGTTGACGACATCATTCGCGCCGACAACAAGCACCGCATCCGTCCTCGAGAATGCGTCGTTAATGTTTTCGAGGTCATAGATTTGGTCATACGGAACATTGGCCTCGGCCAGGAGCACGTTCATGTGCCCTGGCATACGGCCGGCCACGGGGTGGATGGCATATTTCACCGTAATGTTGCTCGTGTCCAGCAGGTCTGCCAGCTCGCGCAAGGCATGTTGGGCCTGAGACACCGCCATCCCATAACCGGGGGCGATGATGACACTCTGCGCGTTCCACAGCACGGTGGCCGCATCGTCGATGGTCCCTTCATTGATACCCCCGGCGGCCGACTCCGCACCTACGGGGGCCGTCTCGGCTACCGCTCCGAAAGCGCCGAAGAGGACATTCGTGAAGGAGCGATTCATGGCCTTACTCATCATGATGGAAAGGAAGAAGCCGGACGCTCCGTCAAGCGCCCCACTGATAATCAAGATGTTGTTCGATAGCACAAACCCGGTAGCAGAGGCGGCCAGGCCCGCGTAGGAGTTCAATAGCGAG
>JACQEV010000002.1 GCA_016200385.1 Candidatus Methylomirabilota bacterium | reverse complement strand
GCCTATGACGAGGCCCGCCGGCAGGCGAATGTGGCCGCCGACTACCTGCGCCGCCACGGCCCGTTCGAGCCCCACCGCCTGCCGCTGGAGGAGATGGAGTACACCACCCTGCCGCTGATCATGAGCCGGCTTCGGGACCGGTTCACGAGCGTGGGGTGAGGGGAAGGACCGCAAACCGAGTGACGGCAACAACACTCAGTCAGGGCCCGGCTCTCCCTGGCGTGCGATGAACCGGGGTCTGCTTGAGGTGGATCGCGTCTTTCCAAACAAGCTCACCCCCGGACGGTGAGCCAAGCTTGACAGCTCGCTGCGGCGGGCCGCACACCACGACGCGGGGATAGCCGTGGCCCTGACAAGGGAGCCGGCGGGATGGCCTCGCTCAAAGAAGCCCTCTTCCACTAATTTCACCTTTGCTTGAACTTGCGGTTCGAGATGTTCAAAGCGTTGGCGTGTGACTACGACGGCACCTTGGCGTCGAACAATCGGATCGGCGCGGAGGCGCTTGCTGCGCTAAGCCGGGCGCGCGAAGCCGGACTGCGCCTGGTCCTGGTGACCGGCCGGACGTTCTTCGAGCTGCTGCGAGTGTGCGACCGGCTCGACCTGTTCGACGCAGTGGTTGCGGAAAACGGAGGGGTGCTGTACTTTCCGGGGCCTGGGTTGCTCCGCGACCAGGCGCCGCCACCCTCGCCCCGACTGCTCGCCGAGCTTGACCGGCGGGGGATCGCCTTCCAGGTGGGACGGGTCATCGTCGGGGTGGCACGGACGGACGAGGAAGCGGTGCAAGAGGTGCTCGCCGCCACAGGGGTGAACCTCGAGCTCATCTATAACCGGGCTGCCCTCATGCTCGTTCCACCGGGGATCTCGAAGGGTGCGGGAGTCCGGCAGATGATCAGCGACCTGGGCCTGTCGTTCCATGACGTGTTGGCCCTGGGCGACGCCGAGAACGACATCGACCTCTTCGAAGTCTGCGGGTGGGCGGGATGTCCGGAGAACGCTGTTCCAGCTCTGGTGGATAGGGCCGACTGGAGATTCCCGGGCGAGGATGGCGTGGGGATCGCGGAGGCCATTGTGGGCCCGATCCTCGACGGGCGCCTTCCGATTGCCCGCTCCCCCCGTCACCAGATCGCGCTCGGCTGGGCGGTGGAGACCTCGGAACCGGTGGGAATTCCCGCGCGCGGGGTCAATGTGCTGATCCAGGGAGACAGACTTTCAGGGAAGTCTTGGCTGGCGGGCGGATTGATCGAGCGCTTGCGCGGCCAACGCTATGCGATCTGTGTGATCGACCCTGAGGGGGATTTTCACGTGCTCGCCCGGCTGCCGGGCGTATCCAGGATGGAGATCCTGGAGGAGGCCTCGATGGAGCGGGCGCTGGCATACTTTGAACGCGACCCGGCGGCGTGCGTCGTGGCGGACCTCTCGACCTTACTGCACACCAAGAAGGTGAGAGTCATCGGGATGGGGCTATCACTGATCAGGCGACTGCGGCATCGCCTCGGCCTGCCGCACTGGGTTGTCCTCGATGAGGCTCACTACTCGCTGCACCGCGAGGGAGTTGCGGACGAGGCCATAGGACTCGAGGACAAGGGCTTGTGTCTGGTGACGTATAAGCCCAGATGGCTCAGTGCGTCGGTGCTGAAAGCGATGGACGTGTTCCTCCTGTCCCGCACGACGGTCCCTGAGGAGCTGGCGTTCCTCCGCTCCTACCTTGGTGGATCCTTCGCAAGCGGCGGAGGAGCGATCGCCGTTCTCCCGCAACTCCCTCGCGGGGAATTCCTGTTGATCCAGGCTGAGGGGACCAACGGTCGGACCGCTATCACGTTTGCGCTATCTCCGCGGGAGACGCCCCATGTTCGGCACCAGGCGAAGTACGCTGATTCTCCGCTCCCCCCCGAACGGCGCTTCTTCTTCTGCCGTCCGGATGGCGAGGTGGTGGCCACGGCCGGAAGCCTGAACGAGTTCCGACGGGCAGTGGCCGCGGTTGAAGACCGGGTCCTCGCACATCACGCGGGGCGTGGGGACTTCTCGCGCTGGCTGTTGAATGTCTTCAACGACTATGATCTTGGGGGGTATCTCAGAAAGATCGAGAGGCGCTGGAGCCGTGGCGAGATCTCCAACCTCCGACAGGCCATCGAACGGCTGATTGCCGCCCGCTATGGGGCGGATCGCTAGAGGACGTGCCAGTGAAGATCACGATCGGGATCGACGTGGGGGCCGTGAGCCTGAAGGTGGCTGCGGCCGGAGACGCGGAGGCGGCCACAGCCCTATGGGCTCTCGGTGACAGCTTCGACTATCTGGAGGAGAGCCCGCCCGACCTGCCGCTTGTCCTCCCCCATTACCGCCGCCTCAACATCAATGTTCCCAGTGCGCAGAATGAAAAATTGGGCACTCTCTCTTTTCGGGCCGCTTGAGCACAAGAATTTCTGGCTCTACCGGCTTTGGTGTGGGTAGGATCGAGTCCTCCGCAGTGAGAGTAGTTCGCTGTCGTGGTGCCCCAGATCTACAATTACGTACGCCTTATCCATTCTTGGCATTACTCTGAGCGTGCTTGGAGCCACGAGCTCACCTTCGGCCAAGTGACCGTTGACCCTTCGCTGCCGACGACGATATCAAGGTGTCCGACGTTCCCTCCCGAGACCTCGAAGAATTCACGATCCTGACTCGCCACCAGGTCCACTAAAGCCTTTGCCGACTCAGGGGGCGCGAGGGGAGCATTCTCTTACCCCGCCTCTGTCGTGGCGGGCGGGACACCGCCCATGGCGGCCTCTAACTCCCGGCGCCGGAGGGGGTGCTGGAGCTTCCGGAGGGCCCCCCGCTCGATCTGGCGGATCCGCTCCCGAGTGAGGTCGAACCGCTGGCCGATCTCCTCCAACGTGTGAGGCTGCGCCCCGCCCAGGCCGAACCGCAGCCGCAAAACCTCCCCCTCCCGCGGCGTGAGGGTCGTCAGCATCTGGCTGATTACCTCCGACAACCCGGCAGAGGCAACCTGGTCGAAGGCCGACGTGACCTCCGGGTCGGTGAGGAACTCTTTGAAGGAGTCCTCCCCGTCCTCTCCCAGGGGGGCGTCGAGGGAGACGGCATCCCGGCCGATCTCCAGCGAGAGGCGGATGCGCTCCTTGCTGAAGCCTACAGCCGCCGCGATCTCGTCCGGGGACGGCTCGTGGCCAAGCTCCTGCACCAGGTGTGGGATCGCGCGGGTGATCTTGCGCCGATCCTCAAACAAGTGGACCGGCACGCGAACCACGCGGCCGTGGTCGTCCAGGGCACGAGTCACCGCCTGTCGGATCCACCAAGTGGCGTAGGTGGAGAACTTGAAACCTCGACGGTAATCGAACTTCTCGACCGCCCGGAAGAGGCCAGCGTTGCCTTCCTGGATGAGGTCAAGGAACGAAAGGCCGCGGCCGACGTACCCCTTCGCGATGGAAACCACCAGGCGGAGGTTCGCCGTGATCATCCGGTCCTTGGCCGCTTGGGAGCGCTGCTGGCCAGCCTGCATGGCCGCCCCCACCGCTTGCAGGGTCTCGAAGGGCACCCCAGTCTCCCGCTTCACAGTCTTCAGGGCCCGGTCAGCGGCGCCGAGCGCGGTCTGCGCTCTCATCGAGGGTTGCTGTCTATGGGCCCCACCATGGCCTCTCATGGCCGCGCCTCGCCGGATCTGTTGGCCGGAGCGCAGGGCGGCGCGGGACCGGTTCGCTCGCCGGGCGATCCGTCTCGTGGTCTTCGTCACTTCCGTCCCGATCTCCAGCAGCCGCTGCAGCCGTTCAGTCGCTCGCCGCAAGACTCTATGATTGATCGGGAGCTGTTGGAGGCCGGCGGCCACCACCCCCACCTTGGCCTGCAGTAGCTTCTTGAGGATAGGCAACTGGGCAGTCCACTTCACCGCAACCTGCTCTGCGCTAAGGTCAGGGTGATCAAGGAGATCGGTCGGATCGGCGCTGCCCGCTTCGATGTGCCGGACGACCGAGGCGACCTCCCTCTGGACTAGACGGGTTTTCAAGAGCGCCTCCAGCACGGCCGCCTTCCCGGCCTCCATTTCCTTGGCCAGCAGAATCTCTCCTTCTCGGGTCAACAGGGGGTACTTTCCCATCTGCTGGAAGTAGAGCCGGATTGGGTCGTGATCCACGTCAATCGGCTCCTCTGGCTCTTGCAGGAGTTCTTCTTCGTCAGCGACGATCGATGCTTCAAAGTCGGTATCAGCGTGTTTCATCATTCTCCTTACGTTCGTGTTTAGTAACCGTGGGGACCAGGTTCCACATTCCGGAGCGAATCGCCTCCTCGGCTAGAAAGCAAAAGCCACAAGGCATCAGGAATCTGCATCACCTCCGGGCCAACTGCGCCCGACGCCTCATGGCTTTTATCGAGGAAGCCTTCCACAAGCGGCCCCGGCTCCGAGGACAACCCATCAACCGCTGCAGGCAGCCATAGCCTGTCGCTTGGTCAGCCGTCCCCGCCCTGAACGCTTCCTCAACTATAATATGCTGCAACCCTTCTATATTTTCAAGGCCTACTGTCTTCTATTTCGCCGACATTCTCAAATCGGGTCAGTCTGCCATTGGGTGGGGCGAGCAGGTCCCACCTACTCGATCGTGTAAGAACAGATAGTTAGAGAGGTCTTGCACTACTCTTATAGGGAAAGGTTGCCCCATAATTTCTTGACAACTCGCGATTTCCCCTGACTGCTCTCTGAAACCATGCCGGGGAACTTAGTGAAATTAAAGGGAAGTTTCAACTGCGATGCGGGACCGCGTGGGTTGCCGGGCTTGGCACCGGCATTGCTCTCTTGACGCTGAGATGATGCGAATCTCTGGGTGCTCCTTGTTGGCCAGCCGGGAATGATCTTTACGACGTTTCACTTCGCCGAGGCGCCAGCCAATCGCTTGACCAACCCCGCGCTCGACCCGATAGCCCTTATCCCAGAGTTCAAGGTCTGTGCGGCCCGCCTTGAGCGAGTCGCCGAGGGGACTGGTGCCGTTCCACCTTGTTGCGGCTAATCGCCGACAGGAGCCCTGCCAAGAGTTATCGCTTTTCCTAGCCTCACCATTTTAGTGTAATGAGTTGGAACAGCACTGGTTGAGGAGGAGGTGAATAGAGTAAAATGAAGAAGCGACACGTCGGAATTGCGTGTGTTGTGATAGGTGGGGCGATCCTCTCGTGGGCCTCGGCGGCGGACCTTCCGGGCCTTCTAGCTGTCCAGCAGTTGGCGTTGAGGGTGGTCGAGGAAACGCGCGAACTGATGCAAGTCGAGGTGAGGGCGCGGGGACCGGCTGGAGCGCTACAGCAGTGCTCCAAGATCGCCCTCGGCCTCGCCAAGCAGCACGAAGAGGAGGGGTGGCGCGTTCGTCGCGTCAGCGTCAAGTATCGAAATCCAGCCGACGCGCCAGACGAGTACGAGGCCAGGGTGCTGGACGAATTCGCGGCGTTGAAGGCGAAGGGTGAGCTTCAGGTGGACACCGAACATGCGGATGTCGTCACGGAGGAGGGGCGACGGTACCTCCGCTACATGAAGCCGATCGTGCTGCGGAGTCCGGTCTGCCTGAGCTGCCACGGGCAGCCTGACGAGATCTCGCCGGAGGTCAAGGCCGAGTTACAGCGTCTCTACCCGCAAGATAAAGCGACCGGGTATCGCGTGGCCGACCTCCGCGGCGCCGTCAGCGTGAAGATACCGCTAGGAGCCGGAGAGTGAGGAGAGAGATAGGATATCAAGAAGAGGGCTTTAGGTGAAGGGTCTAGGATTGGGCAAGAAGAAAGACTTCCCTGGACGCTGGACACGAGCCCCTAGACCCATTGTACAATAGTCAATCAGCATACCAGAGAGCGCGAGCGCCGGGGAGGCGGAAGGGCGGGTCCGCCATCGTCGTTACCCTTCTACACCTGCGGTCTGAGCCGCTGGAAAGAGAAAGGACCACGAGCATGAGCAAAGACACCTTGAACATCACCGACAACAGGACCGGGAAGAGCTACGAGATTCCGATTCAAAACGGGAACATCCGGGCCATGGACCTACGGCAGATCAAGGTCACTGACGACGAGTTCGGGATGATGAGCTACGACCCGGCGTTCATGAACACCGCGTCGTGCAAGAGCAAGATCACCTTCATTGACGGGGACAAGGGGATCTTGCGCTATCGGGGGTATTCCATCGAGCAGCTCGCCGAGAAATGTACCTACCTCGAGGTCGCCTACATGATCCTGCATGGGGAGTTGCCGACCAGAGCGCAGCTCGATGACTGGGTATGGAACATCACCCACCATACGATGATCCACGAGAGCATCAAGACGTTCATGGATGGCTTTCGGTACGATGCCCACCCTATGGGGATCCTCGTCGGGACCGTCGGTGCCCTGTCCACGTTCTATCCCGATGCCAAGCGAGTGTTGAACCAGGAGTCTCGCAAGAAGCAGATCCAGCGACTGGTGGCCAAGATGCCGACGCTCGCTGCGTTCGCCTACCGGCACAGCCTGGGACTGCCGTACGTCTACCCGGACAACGACCTGAGCTACACCGGAAACTTCCTCAGCATGCTCTTCAAGATGGCGGAGACGAAGTATCGGCCTAACCCGGTCTTGGAGAATGCGCTCGATGTCCTGTTCATCCTGCACGTGGATCACGAGCAGAACTGCAGCGCCAATGCCATGAGGAACGTCGGAAGTTCCCAGGTCGATCCCTACTCGGCTGTAGCGGCAGCGACGGCGGCCCTTTACGGCCCGCTGCACGGCGGCGCCAACGAGGCGGTCCTGGTCATGCTCAAGGAGATCGGCTCCAAGGATCGCATTCCCGAGTTCATCAAGAAGGTGAAGGCTGGAGAGGGACGGCTCATGGGGTTTGGCCACCGCGTCTACAAGAACTACGATCCGCGGGCAAGGATCATCAAGCGGCTGGCGGAGCAGGTATTCGAGGTGACGGGAATGAACCCGATGCTGGACATGGCCGTTGAACTGGAGCGGATCGCGCTACAGGATGACTATTTCGTGAAGCGGAAGCTCTACCCGAACGTCGATTTCTATTCGGGGATCATCTACCAGGCTATGGGCTTCCCGGTGGATATCTTCCCTGTGCTGTTCGCTATCCCTCGGACATCGGGCTGGATGGCGCAATGGGAGGAGATGCTGCTCGATCCGGAGCAGAAAATCGCCAGACCCAGGCAGGTCTACGTCGGCCACGGTTTGCGCGACGTGGCGCCTATCGAAAAGCGTCGGTAGCTGACTCTTCGAGAACGGGATCGCCTTCCTTGTGGGTGATGGCCCCCGTGGGCGCGGGAGAGTTGATACAGGCAGGAGGGTCCTCCGCTTACCGAGGGCTCGCCTTCCGATACGTCGGGGCGGACTGATACTTGGAATGGGTCCGAGGGCGGCTCAAAGGCCAAGGGATAGAGGCCCCGGCCATCGTGCGCCCCGGCCCCGGCGTCCCCCTTCTGTTGCGTTTCCAACCAATTCCGGGTTGTGTGGGTGGGCGCCCTGCGAGGCCAGCATCGGTCGTAGCAAAGCCGGTAGACCACTCCTTTCCAGGTACGCCTGATCGCCGAAAACCTCATGAGTCCTCAGGGGCGGTACACGTATGCGCTGGCATCAGATGTCGGGTGAGATGGTGTTGGAGGCGCTGCGAACGTCGAGGCGGGGCCTCGCCGCGGAAGCAGTTCGGGGTCGCCTTTCCGAGTACGGTCTCAACGTGCTGGCCGAGGGGAAGCGGCGGAGCCCCCTCGGGATGTTCTTCGACCAGTTCACAGACTTCATGATCCTCGTCCTCCTGGCCGCCGCTGTTGTCTCGGGCGTGATCGGTGAGGCGAAGGACGCGGTCGCGATTGTGGCGATCGTCGTTCTGAACGCGGTGATCGGCTTTGTTCAGGAGTATCGGGCCGAACGGGCCATGGAGGCCCTCAAGGCGATGGCAGCCCCTACGGCATTAGTCCTCCGGGAAGGAGAGACCATCGTCGTCCCGGCCGAGGAGGTTGTCCCGGGCGACATCGTGCTCCTCGAAGTTGGCGCGATTGTGCCCGCGGACCTCAGGCTCCTCGAGGTGGCCCAGCTCAGAGTGGAGGAGGCCGCCCTCACCGGGGAGTCCGTTCCCGCCGAGAAGACGACGGAGACTCTTCGCGATGAGACACTTCCCATTGGGGACCGAAAGAACATGGCCTACAAGGGGACCGTCGTAACCTACGGCCGCGGCAGCGGGGTGGTGGTGGCCACCGCGATGGAGACCGAGTTCGGGAAGATCGCGGCCCTGCTCCAGAAGGCGGGTGAAATCAAGACCCCCCTACAGAAGCGTCTCGGGAGCTTCGGGCAGCGCTTGGCGGTCGCCGCCCTGGCCATCTGCGCCATCGTCTTCGTGGCGGGGATCGCGCGCGGCGAGGCTCCGCTTCTCATGTTCCTGACCGCGGTGAGCCTGGCCGTGGCAGCCATCCCGGAGGCCCTGCCCGCCGTCGTCACCATCTCTTTAGCCCTCGGCGCGAAGAAAATGGTCCAGAAGAATGCCCTGGTGCGGAAACTCCCCGCAGTGGAGACCCTGGGATCTGTGACCTACATCTGCTCCGACAAGACCGGCACGCTCACCATGAACCGGATGAGGGTCGAGGAGTTTTTCTGCGACGCCGTCATCGAGCGAGCTCCTAGACCGGGAGGCCCTTGGGGCGAGTTGCTGCGGGCGATGGCGCTCAGTAACGATGCCGGTGCCGATGCCATGGGTTCGGTTCGAGGTGACCCGACGGAGGTGGCGATCTTCGTCGCTGCGGCCGAAGCGGGATTCGAGAGGCTGGAGGTGGAAAGCGACTATCCGAGGGTGGCGGAGATCCCCTTCGACCCGGACCGAAAGTGCATGACGACCCTG